>JBCCEO010000191.1:0-11374 GCA_039030255.1 Planctomycetota bacterium
AAGATCGCTCAAGCTCGAAAAGCCGAACGCGCCAGATCCACCAAAAACTAACCGTACTTCACCGTGCGCTTACGACTATGAAAGTTTGTCCAAGTACCGGTGATCGCAATTTCAAAACGGAAACGACGATCATGTATGAGTGTTCTGGCGATCCGTAGCAAAACGCCGGTTTCTGCCGCTAGTGTTTCGCACGATGAACCTACTTGGGTTTTGTAGGCTTCCGCGCCCAGCGTCGCGAGAGCGGGAAATACCACATCCAAAAACCAGTAATCCATAGCCCAAGTAAAACTAGGCCGTTCGGTAGGAACACCCAGAGTTTGGCTGCATCGGAAAAAAAACTGCCGTCATGCAGACTCTCTATCCAGTCTGAGCGACGGTATTTCGATGAAAGAACTTCACCGCTGGCCAAGTCAATCTGCAGCTCCCAGCGATTCTTGCTTTGAACTTTCACAATGCCTTTGCTAGGCCGAACATCCATTCGGTCGATGTCCTCCCAGGATTGAATCGCTGCCTCGGGAGCTGTCTTAGCAGATGCAACGATTTGCTCCCAACCTTGCAAAGGTAAGTCGTTTGGCGATTCTCCCTTGACCGTTGGTGGCTGCACCCAGGAAACTTGCTTTTTGACTTGCAGTAATAACCCTGAAACTATCACTAACAACATCGGCAGCAGCGTAATCGCGGCACCCCAACGATGCAGTTTTCGTGACCACCAATTCCAATTCTTTACCAAGGCTTTCCTTTCCAAGTAGTTGCGCTAGCACAAATATGCCATCGCCTCTCGCGCGGCAGAATCAAAGTTGCAAACCTAGCAATTTCGTCGGGCTCTCAAGTTGAGGATTCACCTGCGGATAACCTGTCTATTGAACTCGCGACAAATCCGATCCAGCTTCGGTAACTTGCAAGTTTGATTGCCCTGCTGCCCTAAGGTAGAGTAATTTCGTTTCCGTTTCGCGTACCCAAAGCCCGATAAACATTTAGATCGATTGAATCGGAAAGACTTGTTATCGAGCCATCCATGATACATACGTTCACCATCCCAGCGTGGTGACTTCGCGAGGTCACTGCGGCCAAGGTTCGAAACGTATTGGAGTTTCCTTCCTGCTGGGTCGAGTAGTCAATGTCAAACAACTCGTTTTGATAAACGTAAGGAATGACACGATTGGGAGTAAATGTCACCGTCACGCCGGAATGATGTACGCGGCCATCAGGCCAGACCGTGTGGGCCGTAGTCTTGAACTCGCCGCCATGATCCCGAAAAGTATCAATACGGCTTGGAATCCCGAGGTTTTCGATCTGTGTGTTTCTTAAGTAGGGCTGGTAGGTCTTCACTTCGGCCACGCCAAGCGTGTTGGATAGCCCATCGGTGATATCCGCTTCGCTCAAACGGCTATTCACGATGAATGGCCCATCGCCGCCGCGCTGCGTCCTTGGATCAAAAACTTCCCAAGTGCCTGCTACAAAGCCATAAGAAACCGGTGCGACGTAGGGGCGGTCACGCTTCGTACGAATTTGTTGTTTGGGTTCTGCTGGACAAAGGAAGTTTGGAAACTTCGTGTAAGTGATGCCCGATTCGAGTTGAAAATGCCAATCAACGTCGAGCCGAATTTTTGCGAAAGCATTGCTTTGCTCCAGGTAGGGAAGCAAACGAGCATGAGGCGACCAAGACTCGCCCACCTCATCAAATACTTGGCGGCCATTGACACAAAACGACGGGGGAATTCGCTTGTGTGCCGAAGTGTAATTATGAATTGCCAATCCAAGTTGCTTGAGATTGTTCAAGCAACTAGTACGGCGTGCCGCTGCGCGAGCGCCTTGTACAGCGGGCAGCAATAGACCGATGAGTATCCCAATGACGGCGATGACGACGAGCAGCTCCACGACGGTAAACGCCATGAGTCTTCGGTTAGGATTTCGCTGGCATTGCCTCGAAGGTTGTTCCAAAATCAATGCAAAAAACCTTCGTCCTGAAATCGGAATAGCGAGCTCGATTCGAAACATAATCGAGCTTCTATTTTAATCAGCCTTGCGGGACGCTTCTGCAAAAAACTCTCAGCTCGCACGAAGGAGAATCCTGGAACTTCAAATTCTCGTGGCAACCAAGCAAGTTTTTCCGCTTATGAGGATTCTCGATTGTTAAAAATTCTTACGATTCGGCTTGGGTTGCTTTTCCTCCTGGCCACCGAATAGCTTGGACGGCAAGCTGAAGACGTCGAAATCCAGCGCTGGCAACGGAATCGCATCCTGCACGTTGATCGGAAGAGGTTTCATTTCGAGATCAATTTCGGCAACCACGGCCAAACTATTGCTCCCTTGAGTTAGATGGGCACGACCGCCTCGATACCAATCAATCCAGGGTGCTTCGTAGTCAGGGGGAGCTTGTGCTTTTCCGGAAGCACTAACCGCAGCTTGGGACCAAGCCGTGCTCTGCCACCAACCACCTTGCCCACTCGGGACAGCCACAAACTCGATTTGCCCGCCCAAAGGACACTGGAGTTTTACATCTAGCAGACGTTGCGTCACATCCTTGCACTGTTCCGCTGGAATCTTTAGCTGCTGGTGCATGACGTCCAAGAGCTGAGCGTTGCCCTGAGAGGATTTCCATCCGCGTTTGTACCAAAGCGAATTCAACCAGGTTCCAATTTCGGTTCCTTGAAGTGTTTTCACCTTCAGTCGCGCTTGTGCGCTATCGGGAGCATCTACGACTTCAAGTGCTGGGATTGTGGATTCCAAAATCGAGCGATTGAATGAAAGCAGGCTAAAAGAACTGTCCTGCCATCGATGAAGCCCTCCAAGCATTCTTGACCACCCGGCTGCATCGGGAGTAGCCAGTGCCATGCCAATTCCAAGCGGCAGTTTTTCTACCAAATCAGGCTTCGGCCAAGATCCTAAATAGGCTGGCGTAGACCTCAAGGCCAACAGCGTTTGCAGAAGTTTTCCATCGTCGCTAAAGTCCGGCGGCAGCATGTCTTTCACCCCAGCAAATAACATATAGTCATCTACCTGCGCCAAGAATCCATTCCCACGCATCTGTAATTGCAATGAAGCCACGTCATCTTCTGGCTGCTTCATTTCCAAGGCGTTCGGAGTTGCCAGCAGTTTGGTCACCCAACCATACTTCTCTTCTTGAAAAGGAGAAATATAGGCTTCAACGGTTACCCTCTCGCGGACGGAGCCATCGTCGGCAGCAAAACGCCTGAGTCCGAATACCATGGGGTCCATTTGCCGCCACTCTTCTTCGTAGAATCTCGAGATTCGAGCATAGTTCTCTGCTTCGCTTGCCGTGACCGAATCAACTGGAACATCCGAAATCGGCAGAAAGCTACCACGAGCGCCTCGCATCGAATCCACCCACCTGTTTTCGGAGCGAACCGTTTTTGCATTGTCTGGACGCTGATCAAACCAAGTTGGCAGCATGCCATTGCGTTTCAGCAAATCAAGATTGTCCGACTGGACACCTTCCGATACAGCAATTTGCGCCGCGAGCTCTGCAACTTCCAAATGTGCAATGGCTTCCAGCCGTCGGTTCAATTCGATTTGATATTGAGGGCTAACCAAGTGTTGGAAAAACAAGGGCGAAAAATAGGCAAACACGCTGTAGGAATTGGAGTCAGGCATATAACTCCTAGTCCATTGGAAGTGCGCCGTATCGGCTAACGAAGGTTCGCCCGAACCAACCTCTAAAAATCGCCTGACGATCGTCTGGCTCGTAGTGACGCAAATGTATTCACCGTCACTTACAAAAAAGGAGCGTATGCGATTGTCCGGAGTGCTGAGTAACAGGACTTCTTTCCCTGCTAACGTGATCTTGCTGACAGTCGCATCTGGGTTCTTTTCTGCCACTCGCTGACGATCTGATTCAATAGCTCGGCTCAGCAGCCCCGGATTCTTCGCGTGAAAGATAACTCCGAGACTTGCACCTTCCTTCATGTACAGATCCGTCCCTACCAATGCCATGTCGCCTACGACCGTGCCGCCGAACAATTTGGCCAGGGTCGTCATTTTCGCAGCCAGCATACGCTCCATCTTGGCAGTTGCTTCATAGTTGAAACCACGAAGCAGGACTGCCTGGGCAACATCTCCCCCATAGCGTTCGGCAATATCTTGGAACCAAATAAAATTCGCGAAAGCCCCAAAGCGCAAGTAAAAGCACTCGGGCGGAACGCGAGTTGCCAAACTTTCTATTTCGGGCTGGCGTAGCAACTGTGGCAAGGGCGGGTCGGAAAAGCTTGGTGCCGCTGGCAAAGGTTGATTCGCGGTCGGATTCGACTTGGGCCGTATTAATAGGTCTTCCAAGACTTGCTCTCGCAACGGTTCAATGGCCGCCAACAGCGCAAGCGTTTCAAGCGGCTGATTGACCTTTTCTTCCTCGTCCTCGGCAGGAGGATCCAGATCCACGGGTGCAAAACCAAGTCTTCTGGCAAGCGTAGCCACCAAGTACTTGTGTACCAAAGTCGGGAAGTCCTTGCCGGATATTGCAGACTGCGCCGAAGCAACGTAGTCATCCCACCATCTTGCGAGCAACTGCGTACGATTGGTTCTGGCGTTGGGAACGATCTCGATCTCCTGGTTCAACTCGCCGCTCAAAGTAATTCGCAACGGCCCTTCGCCTCGAAACAACCCAGAGACTACGATCGAAACCGCTTCCATCTTCGGTTCGGCATTGTTGCGAACTGCGTTTCGAACGCGATCAATCAATCCTCCGGGACGCCCGATTTTCGGGCGATCCTTCCTATTCGGAAAGGGAACGACTACTTCAGACCGAATCCCGAGCACGGGGTAGGACACGCGATTTTGGGCATCATGAACCAAGATACGTGGTAACTCATTTGTTGAACCATTTCTCAATGCGAGTTCAGGCGGGATGGGAAGCTCCGCCACAAACACGCCAAAGGGCTGGCCAGTTACCGCTCCAGAAATCGACTCAGGTGCTTGACCAGCTACTTGCGCAATCCCGAGATTTAGCGCACAAACTAGCTGCAAAAGACTAAGAAGCAGGATTCGATTGACGAGCGGAGTCGCCAATGGGACTGGCGTCTTTAAAGTGAACATAATCTTCGCCTGTAATGGAGAGTTGTGATCGGCAATCATTCTATTGCAGGCCCAAAATAAGTGTAGCGTCCCCACTTCGCTGCCCCACAGAATACAATGAGTTTTCTATGGCACGCTTTCTAATCGGTATGGGATCTGGACGCTGCGGAACTCAGTCCCTCGCATATCTGCTGAATCTTCAACCGCGCACGCAGATTTGCCATGAATGCCTTCCTCTGCTGCCGTACACAACCAATCCTTCTCCAGAATTTGTGCAGCGCAGATTCGAGAGACTCCTACAAATGTCCGACAAGCGTCGTTCTCCGAACGATCCGGATACTGAGGTAGTAGGTGATGTAGCGTCCTTCTATGTCTGCTATGTCGAGAAGATGCTGCGCACAACACCAGACTTGCGGGTGATATGCCTGAAGCGTTCAAGGGAGCAGGTTGTCGACAGTTTCGGGCGTTGGATTGATAGCAATCGAAACTACCTCGCAGATCATTGGTCTCGGCTGCTTCGCGCGGACCATTTCCGAGACCCGGTTTGGTCTACCATCTTTCCAAAGTTTGACGCCCCTTCACGCTCCGAGGCAATTGGCAAGTATTGGGACTGGTATTACGCAGCTGTGGACAAGCTGCGAACTCAATTTCCCGAGCGAGTGCGCTGCTACGCCACGGAAACACTTTTGAATTGCCGCCAGGAACAATCGACGATGCTACAATTTGCAGGATATTGTCTAGAGGAAATCGTGACGATCGAGAAAGCTCATGGGAACCGAGTTGTTAGCCCCAATCGTGCCCCAACACCGCTTTCAACGGAAGAACTTGATAAGCTCGGCTCAAAGTTAATGCCCATTGAACGCAATCGTTGTGCCGTGATCGTGACAAACGCGACAAACAGCGGCGAAGGAAACTCGCCGCAATTCGAAGAACTTAAGGAGCTAGGGTATTCAGTTCGCTTCATCGGAGGCTCAACTGGGAATACGGCAAAACTCGCCGATGACTTCAGCGACCAGGCTTCTCAAGCAATGCTTGCTGGATTCTACTCGACCTATTGGCTTGACAGCACACAGCCATGGTCACTTGAAGAATTGGAAGATATTCGAAGGAGCAACCCGTACCTACGCAGCCCACTGCTCTTTAGCGTGGGCGAAAGTCGGCTTGCTAACGATTCGCCATCCCGCAATCTTTCAGTCCACAGAACTTGGGTTCATCGACGCGTCTTTGAGCATCTCCAATTCGCTTGCGGACTTGAATTACTCCAGGATGACTCGGGCCATTCCGTCGTTCCGTACTTTCAAGACCCTGGCAGTATTTCCACTTGCCCGGCGACAAACTCATCCCCAAAAGTTGGGTACTTTCTCAAAAGCGCAATTACTGCCACTGCCAACATTGCTTCGCACTTGCCGATGAAAACGATCGACGCCCCGCATACCAACGCAAAAGATCCAAAGAAGACTGAAATTAATTCAACCAATCCTTCCTAGTCAAACGGGCTCAACCCCTACCTTCGGTTTTCCGAAAACTAAGGGGTTGCCCGTTTTGAAGTCCGCGGCCCCCCAGAGACTGGAATTTAATGAAGAGTGCGGCCATAATGGCGTCTGAGCAACAACACCGATTTCTTCTCTGAGCTCGACATGAAAAACCCCTCCATCCTCGTCTTAACGATGGTCTTCATTCAAATCTTTGCATCCGATGGACACGCAGAGGTTATTGATCGATTCGACTTCAACGAAGCCGCCGGAACAAGCTTTTCGGGCTGGACCAATTCCGGAACTAACGGAGCGAATTGGGCTAACTTCACAGGCTCAGATAGCAACAGCCACGCAACAGATGGCGCAGGAATCCTGGCCATTGACGGCGGCCTGAATCTGAATCGCTATATCAACCACAACACCAATGCACTCAATTCAGGCATCGCCGAATTTTCTTTTCGAATCGACTCGATGGATATGTCAGATACAGCGGCAGCAGCTGCTGCTGGCACGGAACATCTTTTTGGGTTTAGCGGATTTGCGCTGAGAAGCGGTGGGTCCCCGATTCATCAATTCCGCATTACTTTAACCGGAGATCGTATCGCACCCGAACTTCGTCTCCAAGCACGTAACAATTCATCTGGACAGGTAGATACTCTACACGACTTTAATGCAAGTAGCTTCACGGGAGGATTGACAACCCGGGTAAGTATCAACTTCGACGAAGCTGTAGATAACATGCAAGTCTACTATCAGCTGGGTTCATCATCAGAAGTACTTGGTTTGGTGGGAACTTACGGGGCGAGCAGTATCGACCAATTGCAGTACATCAGTCAACAGACTTCGGGCGATCAGGGCGATCTGATGCTTGGCAACGACTTTGTACGAGTTGATTATGTTCAGTTTCTCGCCGTTCCAGAGCCCTCTTGCCTGCTCACAACCATGATCGGACTTTCTTTGTGCGGCTGGCGAAGGCGATCTAGGTGAATTATTCATTCACCTGCTGACAGCAGCATTGTCTGACTGAAGCGTAAACAAACGCGACGTCTTTCGCGTCGCGTTTTGTGCTTTGCCTTTGCCTCAACCCTAGTTTTCACTAGTGTTCGGAGAACCTGTCAAAGTATGCGACGCCCGATGCCACCAAAGATCTGGCGGCAAAGTAGACTCGTCGACTTTCTCTGACGCTTCTACCCATCCCCAGTCGACTGAATCAGGATTGCGTTCGTACCACAACCAATCGATTTCTGGCTCCTGATCAACAACTACCAAACGACGCACTTGCTTGGTTGGCTTTGGAGAAGGAGCTTTAATTTCTACGATCGGCGTTGGCTCAGGCTCAGGTTCTAGCTCGAACACCGGCTCCGGATCAACGACTGGCACCGGTTCTGATTCCATCGTTGGGTAATAGATCTCGGCCTCGCCCGGTTCACCTTGCGTTGGAAGCACCCGGACTTGGACGCCGATATTGTGGAAGATCTTCATGATGTGTTCGTGGCAAGTGAACATCACGACTTGGTGTCCAAGAGATGCGAAATCGCGGAGTACCTTCGCCGCCGATTCAGCTCGCACTGAGTCAAAATTCACAAGCACATCGTCCAGCACCAGAGGAATGGTGACGCCTCGACGGGCATAGGCTGCCGCAAGACTCAATCGCAAGGCGATAAAAACGGCTTCACGCGTACCACGTGAGAGAACTTCCAGCGGAAGTGCTTGACCTTTCGCACTATCGATTCTTAGCTGATTCTTACCAAGTGGCGTCCAAATTCGAACGTACTTGCCTTCAGTCAACTGTGTCAAAAAGGCCGACGCTTCGCGCAACGTTTCTGGTTGTCGCTCCGCTTCATAAACTTCACAAACTCGATCCAGCAAACCTGTGGTCACCGCCAATGTCTGCCAATGTTCAGCGCAGGCTTTTAGCTGATTCTCAATACAACTTAGCTCCAGCCTTGCCTCGGCAAGCCGACCGTTGGAAGCCAGAGACTTCATCTCTTGGCTTAGTTCACCTTGCCGTTGAAGCAATTGATCGACTCGTTCCTGAGCCTGCTGAGTTCGCTGGCCAATCATGGTCCAACGCTGCTCTAGGTCCTCGCCGCCGGCGGTTGCCATCAAATCCTCGATAGTCTCAAACGCGACAGACCCTGCAATGACAGCCTGAATCCGCTCAGCAAATTCCTCCAGCTGGACGACCAATTCTTCATGCTGATGCTTGATTTCAAGTGCCGCCAGAAGTTGATCTTCGGTCTCAAAGCCATGTTCCGTGAGGACAGCACTGTGAATTCGATCAATCTTGTCGATCGCTTTCAAAACCACCGCACATTGCTTGGCAAGCTGAGTATCTTGTTCCTTGAGAGCACGCTTTTGGTGCACGTACTGTTCTTGCGAAGCAACCAACGCATTCAACTTGGTCAACTGGTCTAAAGCATGGTTACCTGCTTCGACATCGGCCTTGATTCCTATTCTAGTTTCAAGACTACTATCAGCACGCAACGTCTCCTCGGTGTGCACGGAAGTTCGCTCTAATGTCTGAGCAAGTGCGGTAAGTTCTTCATCTTGATAGTCGGCCGACTCCGAATCCTCGTATTCAACTTCTTCATACTCGTCAGAGGCAAATTCGCCCGTTTCTTGCGTTTGCTGTTCTTCCAAGTACTTGCGACGTCGGCGAGCATTTTCGACTACGTCACTTGCGGAACTCGCGGCCAATGCTTGTTGTGCCAAGGAATCAATACGCTGAGTAATAGCGCCCAATTCAAGCTTGCGAGTATCGAGCTCTTCTTCCAGCGTTAGCAAACGACGACGCGTTTGTAGCAGCGAGTCGTAGCCTTCGGCCATCACGCGAATGCTGCGTGGAGACAAAGATTCGGCCAGGCCAAGCTGCTTGAGCATGCGTTGCCACTGCGCTTTTGCGGCCTTGAGCGAATCATGAGACTGCGACGCACGTTTTCGGGCAGCCAAATACCGCTCCTTGGCGGCTTGATGATTGTGTTGCACCGGAAGCAACTCTTCGAGTTCGTCGATCTCCGACTGCGCTTCCTTGAGTCGAGAATCGAGCGAGCCTGTGTATGGAGGCAATCGACGTTCGTAGTCATCGCGTTCAACTTCGGAATTGCGAATTTCTTTCTTGAGTTGTGCAAGTTGATCTTCGGTTTCATCGAGAGCCGAGACAGTCGTCTTATCCAGGCTTATGCTTCGTACCAGGCCGAAGCAAAGCAAGAACATGCCAACCATCACCATCAACAATCCGCTCTCGGATTGCACTTGGCCACCGGCGGAGAACCACCCCAAAATATTGCCCAGCCCCCACAGGAATGAACCTGCACCGCCGATAAAGAGTACGGCCATAAAGATAGACTGATCGACTGGCAGGGCTTCATCGCACTGCAGATCGATTGCCTTCTCTTCCAGTTGATCCTTCAGTGCGTTTTGCTTGTCCAAGTTGTCCTGGACTTGAATCCGCTTGCGGAGCAGGCTGACCGTTTCTGCGTTGCGTTCCATCGCTTTTTCGATGTCTTCGCCACCACGAACGGAAAGCGCCCGCTTCAACTCGGCTTCCAAACGCTCTGCTTCATTCTTATCCGTTGTAACTTGTTGCTTCGCTTGCTTGAAGCGTGTTGACCAAATGCGTACTTCGCTAGCAGGCTCTGCCAATGCATTTATCGCTTGACGCGACAGATCAGGCATCGAGTGCATCTCCTGATCGTCCAGCAGTGCACGTTGATCTTCTTCAGTGACGCCCAAACGTTGCGCATCCTCAATCAACTGTCGTTTCGATTGATCAATCTGGTTTTCGACTCTTTGGATGTTCTTTTGCAAAGAATTGACCCAGGGCGTTTGCTCCGTCGCGGCCTCAATCTTATTGGCCAAATCCAATACACCGCGTCTCAAAGGCAATCGACGAGCCTCATCTCGCAATGCCTTGCGTTTGTCCTTAAGCTCACCAACCTGCTCTTCGCGTTCGGCCCGCTGCAGGTTCAATTCTTCAAGCTTTTCTGCTGCAGAATCAGGAACATCGGTCCGTGCATTCAGCCGCTTAATCTGACGTTCAATTTCTGCGTGCTGCAGGTATGTAGGACGCGCTTGAATGGCAACTTCGTACGTCTTAGCCTCGATCTCCCATTGGGCGATTCGCTCCTTAAGTTCCTCCAGCTCGACGTTCTGCGTGTTCCGCAGCGCTGCCAATTCGGCCCATCGTCTCCCCTGTGCCGCGAGGTCATCGATTTCGTCCCGAAGCTTTTCGCGCTGCAGGGTCAGACGTTGCATCTGCCCGTCGTCGAGAGTCGGGCCAACGATCGATTGACGCCCAGCTTTCAGCTGCCGAGTCACGTCAACCAAGGAGACCCGATCAAGCCCGCTAGAGAGCTTGTACAATTCGTCCGCTGCGGCCGTGTCGTCAAGTGTCGACAACTCTTGAAGCTCGCGCAAACCGATGGCGAATACGTTTGTAAAAATCGACTCGTCGACTTGCCCAAGCAGCATTGTCAGCCTGTGTGCACCTTGAGCGACTCCATCGCTCCCAGTGACATTCAGCGCTCCCATGCTACCCGATTCGTCCAATTGAGCGCGACGTGTAATCTCATAGCCGCCTCCTGGACCGGTAACACGAATCGACCCACCTGGCTTGCCACCATAAACTGGAGGCAAATAGCGGGTGCGACGATCGGACGTGAAACCATAAAACATCGTTCGCAGGAAGTTCATCAACGTTGTCTTCCCGGCCTCATTGGGACCGTAAAACACCGTCATGGTATCCGGCATCGAGTGAACAGTTAGGCCCGACCAGACGCCAAAGCCATCGATTTGAATATCCTTAATTTTCACTTTTCGGATCCTCCGAAACGGCGGGTAGTAGCCACCAAATCCACTTGGTGGCCGCG
>JBCCEO010000192.1:0-11364 GCA_039030255.1 Planctomycetota bacterium
AGCTTTCCAACTTTCTATCAGCTGTTGGAAACTGTACCTTCAATCTTTTGTTTCAAAAGCCAAACAGACAGCAATATTGCAGAGTTACACAGCAAGTAAACATGCCAACACCCTCCTACAATTCTCGTCCGAGCGAGGTTCAGTCAGGGGCTTATGCTCCGATCGAGTTTAGCGCGGACGCCAGTTATTGGATTGCTGGCGGTCTCGGCGGATTCGGTCTTCAGATCTCCCGTTGGATGGTTGAATGTGGCGCTCGCAATCTAGTGCTAAGTGGTCGCAGTGAAACACTCCGACCAGAGGCCGAACAAATTGTGGCTGAGTTACGAGAGCAAGGCGCTCAGATCACAATCGTGCCGGCTGATATCACTAAGCCTAACGATGTGCGTCGAGTGTTAGCGAAGATCGATGCCGAGTTGCCCGAATTGAAGGGTGTGATTCATACTGCCATGGTCTTGGAAGACAAATTGTTGGTCGACTTGGATCGTGATACCTTGGAACGCGTCCTGAGACCCAAAGTCTTGGGGGGCTGGAACCTTCACCATGAAACAATGGATCGAGAACTCGACAGCTTCATCGTCTTTTCCAGTCTGTCCAGCGTATTTGGGCATGCAGGCCAAGCGAATTACTCTGCGGCCAACGCGTTCTTGGATTCGCTCGCCTATCATCGCCGTGCACTTGGGTTGCCGGCCACCGTGATGAACTGGGGGCACTTGGGCGAAGTCGGATACTTGGCCGAGCGTGAACAACTGGGCCAGCGGTTGGAGCGTCAAGGCGTATTGAGTTTCACGGTGAAACAGGCCACCGATTGCCTGGAGTATGCGTTGCAGACCAAGGCTTTGCAGTTGAGCGTGTTAAGAATGGACTGGTCCGTCTGGCGAGGCTTGGGGATCACGAGCCGAATTTCTCCCAGGTTTGCCCACCTGTTGCAAAATGCAGCCAGCATGGGAGCGGAAGCGACCGAGCATTTATCTGCTTCCGCCTTGAGAGCGGCTGCACCACAGGATCGCTTGGTGCTAGTTGACAAAATGATTCGTAGCAAAATCAGTGGATTGCTTGGTATTGCAGCCGAGAACATCGAAGTTGACCATGCTTTGCTAGAGATGGGGCTTGATTCCTTGATGGCCGTTGAGATGCGTAATTGGATTGAGAGCCAAATGGAAATCAGTCTTCCCATTTCGACTTTGATGCGAAGCGAGAGTTTGCGTCAGGTCATTGAAGTCATCGCAGAATCGATCGAAGATGGAGCCATGTTACGAGAAGGCACACAAGCGGAAGAACAAGCCGAAGATGAGTCTCTAACGGAACAGCAAGCAGAGGCGATGCTGGAGCAACTGCCGGATATGGACGACGGCCAAGTGGAAGAATTACTTGAGCAAATGCTCCGTGACGAAAACTAAATTGCCTCAGTTTTTGCGCAGGGGCCGACTTTGCCTCGGGTGGCTCTGCAGCGCAAACTTGGGTTGGACAACGCTGATAACTGATTGATGTATAAATATGGCTGCTGATTCTACTTCACAGGCCAAGGATGCTTCTGCGCTCTCGGGACTTTCTCCTGCGGAGAAGAAAAAGCTACTCGCCGAACTCTTGAAAAAGAAAGCGGAGGCGAACAAAGTCTTTCCAATGTCGGAAGGGCAGCAAGGATTGTGGCATTCTTTTCGCCGTGATCCGCAAGCCACAGCATTCAACGTCTTCTTGCCAACTCGCATTCGCCAAGGGCTGGACGTGGAGGCCCTCAGGCGGTCGATGGTTCTGGTCGCAAAGCGACATCCATTGTTGCTGGCGACCTTTTCCGACAGCGAAGGAGAACTAACCCAACGCATCAATGATCAACGTCCACCCGAGTTCACGGTGATTGAACTTGAGGGGGCAAGCGATGCGGAGATTCAGGCGGAACTTTCACGCTTTTCGCAAGAGTCATTCGATCTTCGGCAAGGCCCATTGCTGCGAATGTTGCTATTCCGAGTCAGCCCGAACGATTTCGTTGTGCTTGCACTGACACATCACATTGTTGTCGACTTTTGGTCTCTCGTTATCATCATGGATGAAGTACGCGTGGCCTATTCGGCAATTGCTCGTGGCCAGTCGCCCAAGTTAGCAGCGGCCTCGAACAATTTTGTTGAGTTTGTGTCTGAGCAAAGCAAGTTGCTAGCCAGCCCAGTTGGGAAACGACTGAAGACTCACTGGCAGCACATTCTTCGGCAGGGATCCACCGTCATTGAATTGCCGTTGGATTTTGTCCGGCCCGCCAAGTTTACGGGCAGAGCAGAAAATTTCCCGCTTGAGTTCCCTGTTGCATTGAGCCGAAAAATTAAGGAAGTTGCCACTGCACATCAGGCGACGGCATTCACAGTACTGCAATCGGCCGTTCAGGTTTTCCTTTCCCGCTACTGCGGCGAAAAATCCTTCTTCCTTGGCAGTCCTTTCTCTGGACGTTCACATCGTCGATTTGAAAACACCGTTGGCTTTTTTGTGAACATGTTGCCACTTCACGCCGACCTCGGTGACGACCCTAGTTTCGCTTCGCTAATTGGTCGCAATTCGAACAAGCTATTTGACGCACTGGAGCACGAACAGTATCCGATATCTCGGATGGTGCAAGACTCCAAGATTCCTCGTGATGCAAGTCGCAGTCCAGCATTTCAAGTATCCTGTACATTCGAAAAATCCCATCTGAAGGAAGAGTCGGGAAGAGCTAGCTTTCTATTCCCTGGTGAAACGCAAGTCTGGAATTTTGGAGGATTGAAGCAGGAAAGTTTTTTCGTACCGGTCAAAACTTGTCACTATGATCTTGAGTTCATCTTCGAGCAGACTGACAGCCTACTTCGCGGGATGCTATGTTACTGTCGCGATTTGTTTACCGAAGATTCAGTTCGATGCTTTGCAGAGAATTTCATAGGATTGTTGGATTCACTGCTCACTCAGCCTGCTCAATCAGTAGCCCGTGTTCCCTGGTCAGGGCAGGCCCGCTCGTCGGCCTTACTTCGTTCATCTGAACCGCATGACGCCATGCGCGTCGATGCGATGCTGCATCGTTCTGTTCGTAGCTTTCCGGAGCAAGAAGCGATTTGTTTCCAAGGGGAATCGCTCACCTATCACGAGTTTTGGCAACGCTCCGAAGATTTACAAGCGTCTCTGCCACCAGTTGCCCGAGAAGCGATCGTCCCTTTGGTAGCTGGTCGCGGGCCGCGTGCCTGGACGGCCATGTTGGCCTTGAATCGAGCTGGTGCGGCATTTGTGCCCATGGATGCTGCGCAACCAAGTGTTCCTCTGGAGGAAGTGCGACGCCAATCAGAAGCTCCCTTCGTGCTGGTTGAAGATGCAACAAGTGAGCTGGGTCTAAAGGTTTCAGAGGTACAGCCAAGCAACCACTCGGAGCAAGCGAATACTTCCGATGCTGCCGTGGAAAACCGAGCCGATCAACTGTCTTACGTAGTTTTTACCTCAGGGTCAACAGGTAAGCCCAAGGGCGTCATGCTGGAACACCAGGCAGTTTGCAATACGTTGCAATGGCGTGCATCCGATGTGCCCCTCAGACCAGGCGATCGAGTTCTGATGTTGCTTTCCCATCAGTTTGATGCTGGATTAGGTATTGCTTGGACGGTACTGACGCAGGGCGCTACGCTGGTCATGGCCGATGAAGAGACTTTGCGCGACCCTGGCGCAATCGTAGATCTCATCATTCGTGAAAACGTCAATGTCGTGCCCGCGCCACCGAGCTTACTTGGATTGATCACTTCCCATCCGCGTTTCCAACAATGCGCCGATCGCCTCAAATACGTTTGGACAGGCGGCGAGGCGATGAGTACTGATTTCCCTGAACAAATTCGTGGGCTAACACGGGCCAAGTTCTTTAATTTTTACGGTCCAACGGAGACAGCCATCGAATCCGTTTTTTGTGAAGTCAGCGAGCACGATGGAACCTGCCCGGTACCCATTGGACGTCCAATCCATAATACCGAGATATTGATTCTGGATGAAAAGCGCAATATCGTGCCAAGAACGGTTCCGGGCGAAATCGCCATCGGTGGCTCGGGACTTGCTCGAGGCTACCTAAATGATGAGGAGTTGACGCGAAGAAGATTCATTCCGCATCCTGCTAGTCCGACTCGTGAGGGGCGCGTCTATCTCACTGGCGATCGAGGAAGGATAAATGCTCAAGGCGAGGTGGAGTTCTTTGGACGCAACGACCACCAAATCAAATTGCGGGGCTATCGTATTGAACTTGGTGAAATTGAAACCCTGCTTGAGTCACATGAATCCATTGATCGAGCCGCTGTAGTGATCGATGGCGAGGGTACATCAGCTGCTCGAATGATTGCCTTTGCGTCAGTGCGTGGCAAGAGCACTGAATCTAAAGAGTCGCTGAGTGCTGCCAGTGGAGATGTTCTGCGCAGTCAAGTACGCAGGTTCCTAGCGGAGAAGTTACCTAGCTACAAGATGCCAAGCGGACTCTTGTTGTCGGACGAAATGCCGCTGACGTCTAGTGGCAAAGTAGATCGGCGCCGTTTGCCGAAGATCGAGAAACAGCAAGTCGAACTGGCGACTATCGTACCGCCGACAACAGAACTCGAGTCTTTCTTATGTCGTCAGTGGCAGGAGATTCTGGCGGTTTCTGAAGTTGGAATCCAACAGAACTTTTTCGATCTTGGTGGTTCTTCGCTGCAAGCCGCCTTGTTGACTACTTCGCTTAGTGAAAAGCTCGGTGTCGATATTCCAACAAGCCTACTTTTCGATTTGGCAGACATCCAGCAGATTGCGAGCCGCATCGTCCAGTTGCATGGGGATGTGATTCAGCAGCGGTTTGGAGAAGCGTGTGTAGCTGCGCATCGAGGGCAGCTGGCTATGGGGGCAAGCAAGCCTGCTTTGCATCCTCTCATCGCCCAGTTTGGAACCGCGGATGAGGCGGCGCATGGTAAACCGATTTTCATGATCCACCCTCCGGGAGGAATTGTCGTTTGCTATCGCGCTTTGGCACGACAATTGAAATCGCGGCCCATTTACGGCATTCGTTCCCACGGCCTGCATGGGCGGGAAGAAATGCCGTCTACAATTGAGGCCATGGCTGCCGCTTACGTAGAGGCACTGCGTTCGGTACAGGCAACTGGGCCTTATGTGCTTGGTGGTTGGTCCTTGGGCGGACTTGTAGCCTACGAAGTCGTGCAGCAACTGCGACGGGCGGGTGAGGAAACGGAATGCTTGATTCTACTGGACACGACGATCCCTGAAGGCGCTAGCAACTTGGTTCCCAAGGCCGAGACCGTCAATGTAGGGCTTGAGTATGGGATTGAAATGAGCCTAGAACAACTTGGTAAACTAGCTCCTGAAGAGCAATTGCCGTTTCTCTGGGAGCACGCTAAGAAGCTGGGTGTGCTGGATGACGATTCTCCACCTGAAGTCGTCGCCAAGGCCTTGGAAGAGTTGCAGGAATTGTTTCACCATCACGTCGAGGTGTGTCGTAACTATAAGATGCATCCCTTGGATCAGACTGTCATACTAGTGCGTCCACAGGAAACCCCGTTTGAGCTTCAGGTTTCCGAAGACCGAGGTTGGCGAAGTATTGTGTCGAATGTGAACGTTTTCTTTGCACCTGGCCACCACCACAGTATGGTCCAGTCTCCAAATGTTGAAGTTCTGGCCGAGAAGCTTGATCATCTGTTGGGCCCAGCGACGGGTGTCTGAGCTAACCTAGCTTGCCAAATGTCAGTGCTGCGATGAACACAAGAAGGGCGCCCAAGTTAGACAACCGCTTGCAGCAGCTGATTGAAATGATATGCGAATGGACTCCACGTGGAAGTGTGCATTTGGATATCGGTAGCGATCACGGTGGCTTGCTCCAAGAGTTACTTCGTCGTTCTCACGTCGCTCGGGGAATCGCAGTGGAGATCAACGAGCAGCCTTTTCAAAATTCCTGCCAGCAATTGGCCGGATCACCGGTGGACGTTCGTCGTGGCGATGGGCTTCAAGTCGTTGCCAGTGGAGAAATGGAGAGTTTGAGCATTTCTGGAATGGGCGGACGAACGATGACCCAAGTGCTCTCAACTGGCGAAGAAAAGCTTTGCGACGCCCTTTTTTTGCAGCCGAACAAAGACGTCCATCGCGTGCGTCAGTGGGCTTACGAGCGGCGTTGGCAACTGGTGGAAGAGCGATTAACACACGATCTGTTTGTGCTGTTGGCCTTCTGCCGCAGCAATGAAATGGATCCAGTGTATGAAGGTATTCCAGCTGAGGTTGCTTTTCACTTCGGTCCAAGATTGCTACGGGAGCAATGCCCTGTTTTACGCGCGCGTCTGGAAGAAGAGAGTAGCTATTACATGGCACTTGCATCTGTAAGCGAAAGTGCCAGGGCGCGATGCACGCTGCTTGACCATGCATTGTCGGCCTTCGACGGCCAAAGCTCTGATGCACCGGCTTAGCCTATTGCAGCCCGATTAAAGCTTGCAGACTTTGAGTGGCTTACACGGCTAAGGTTCGCACTCGCGCGGCCTGGGCGGTGAGGGTTATCCCCCAAGTCCGTCAGCTCTACTTTCATCTGATGCAGAGCGCCCAATACTTTCCTGCCCACAAATACGGGAAGGCACATATTGCGTTGGTAAGCTGCCTTTTCATCACTCTCGATTTTCCCCCACTTAAGATGATTCAGAGCCGCATCCTGCTCGTGGATGATACGCCAGCCATCCACGCCGACTATGAGAAAATTCTTGGCAAGCGTGAAAACGCAGAACAGGACGCTGCTGCGCTGTTCCTGGGTGTTGACGCACCTAGCGAACCCTCAATGCCTCAATTCGAGTTGACTTCTGCCAATCAGGGCCAAGAAGCAGTACGGTTGGCGGAAGAGGCCATCAGAGAGGGCGAGCCGTTTAGTTTAGCATTCGTCGACATGCGGATGCCGCCTGGATGGGATGGGCTAAAAACCATCGAGAAGCTCTGGAGGGTTGATCCTGATCTACAAATTGTGATTTGTTCAGCTTTCTCCGACCACAGCTGGCATGAGATCCGCCAGCGTCTGGGGGAGACCGACAAGCTGTTGATATTGAAAAAGCCCTTTGATTGCGTCGAAGTTAGTCAGATTGCCGTTGCGCTAGCTGAAAAATGGCGTCTGACGTTGGAAAATCGAAAGGCGGCCGAAGAAAAAACAAATCGTTTGCAAAACGCCGAAGAGTCATTGAACAAGCACAGTCGACATTTGGCGATGGCTTCTGATTTAGCCCGACTCGGCTATTGCTCTCTCGATCTGGTCAGCGACGAATTTGATGCATGTCAGCGTGCTCAAGAATTACTGAATGCCAATAACGGCAACATACGATCGATCGATGCTTTTCTGGCCGCGTTGCATCCAAAGGCACGCGTGCAATTCGAATCCGCCATGGCGGAAGCTACGATTAGGGAAGGGACAACAAGCGTCGAATGCAAGACATCGATTGTCTTGGCCAATGGGGAACAACAGCGGCACCTCCATTTGCGCTTTGTGTCCTTAGATTCTGAGGCCAATGAAAAGACTTCCCTATTTGGAGTAATTCAGGACATCACAGAGCATGAAAATGCACTTGGGGCCGTCAAACATGCGTCACTTCACGACCCGCTTACAAAACTCCCCAACCGCACAAAGCTGCTTGACCACTTGGAACAGGCCCTAAAGTTATGCAAACGGCATGGGACTAGCGCAGGTGTCGTCTTGATTGACGTAGACCACTTTAAACGCGTGAACGACACGATGGGCCATCCTGCGGGCGATTATCTGCTGCATGAAATCGCCTCCAGATTGAAGAATACGACTCGGGATTCGGATATCGTTGCTCGATTGGGTGGAGACGAGTTTGCGATTGTGATTGCAGATGCAGCAGGCCCGCCGCAATCTCAGGCTATGATGGAACGGTTGCTGAAGAGCTTGAATGCGCCGTATCAATTCGAAGGCAAAAATATTCTTGCGACAGTCAGCGCAGGAATCGCGCTAGCCCCTGACAATGGCTTGGAACCCGAGCAACTGATGAAAGCGGCAGACCTAGCCCTTTATCGCGCTAAAAATGAAGGGCGCGGCGATTATCGCTTCTTTGATGATGAGATGGACCGCTTGATGCAGCAGCGGCACCAGTTGCAGGTTGATTTGCGCGAGGCCAATTACGAAGAAGAATTCTTCCTACTATATCAACCAATTATTTCACTGGAGACCGGCGATAAAGTTGGAGTGGAAGCCCTGATGCGATGGAAGCATCCCAAACGTGGATTGATTTCACCTCAGGAATTCATTCCAATTGCTGAAGAAGCTGGCGACATCCATCAACTCGGCGAATGGGCTATCGCAAGGGCTTGCCGTGACGCTGCTCTGTTGCCGCGAGAGATGTTTGTTGCCGTCAACGTCTCTGTTAGGCAGCTTCAAAAAGGTCGTTTGCTGTCTGCGACCAAGGAGGCATTGGAGGATTCCGGGCTGCCGCCTCACCGGCTGGAATTGGAGATTACCGAAACTGCGATCCTCGATCCAAGTGAAACCGTGTGTGCTCTTATTTCCGAACTGAAAGAGCTTGGAGTTCGGATCGTGATGGACGATTTTGGAACTGGGCATTCTTCGCTCAGTTATCTCCAGAGTTTTCCATTTGCAAAAATCAAGCTTGATAGATCTTTCCTGCAAGATTCGAACTGTGGTAGCGAAGGGCTGGCGATTACCAGAGCCGTTTCCGGTTTGGGCAAGAGCCTGAATCTGCAGACTTGCGCGGAGGGCGTTGAGACGCAAGAGCAGTGGGATCGCGTCCAGCAGGAAGGTTATACCCATGCCCAGGGATACTTGTTTGGGAAACCCCAAGGGATCGAGGAACATCTAGAGTAGTGTGTATCGCGCACGCAGGATCATGTTTCTTGAAAGGAATGGCATGCTCAAATCACGCGACAGATTGAATACCATTGATCCGAAATCGCCGCATTACGGCGAAGGAATGTACAACTTCTTTCGTCGGACCGTGTTCCAAGGGCTCGCAGGTCAACTGGGTGCTTCCTTGACCATTGTGCTAATGTCTTGGAACCTGGTGGATCATTGGTTACTGCTCACCTATCTCTTTGTGCACCATCTGCTTCTGGCGTTAGCAACATACTGTCAAGTTTCGTCTTGGACTATCGCAAAACGCGGCCCTGATGGGATTCCCATGTACACTGCAGGCACAGGAATTGTAGCCAGAATCTGGTGCGGAAGCTTGTGCTGGATGGCCTTGCCCGCATGCCAGGATTTTACCTTTGTTGTCATCAATGGAATCGTCTTGACCGCCTGCGCGGCAGGCATGATGATCACTCAAGGCCCATTGAAAACCCTCGCTCGGCAATCGCTACTGAGTCTACTACTTCCCATATGTTTGGTGTGTTTCTATAGCGGTTACTTCACACTTGGCTTGGCAGTACTATTTTTCTTGTACGTGGTTGCAATCAAAGGCATCAACCAAATGCACTTGGCATACTGCGAGCTCATTGCTCGCCGTGTCGAGAGCGTCGAAATCGCGAAGACGTTGAAAAATAAGAACCAAGAATTGCGCGAATTAAACCATGATCTCGAACGCGAGATGCTGCAACGTGAGAAATCTGAGCAAGAACGCGCGCAGCTTCAGGAAGAATTAATTAAAGCGTCTCGCGAAGCAGGGAAAGCCGAACTTGCGACGGGCGTCCTTCACAACGTGGGCAACGTCATGAATAGCTTGAATGTAGGCGTCGGGCTCTTAGAGGATTCCGTGCGAGACAAGATTCGCCTACAGGTTCAAGCGGCCCAAGAAATGCTGCAAGAACATGCAGAAGACTTGCCGCGATTCTTTGCCGAAGACCCACGCGGTAAGCACTTGCTACCTTTCCTCGTTCAATTAGTGCAAAATGCAGAAAACATAGGTCAACAGTTAGAAGATTTGCGGGACAAAGTAGAGCACGTAAACGCGGTTGTTGCCGCTCAGCAAAACTTTGCGGACTCTGCAAATGTTACTTCTAATGTGGGGCTTGCAGAATTGCTGGATACTGCGCTGCAAATGCTGGATTCACAAATCAAGAAACACCAAGTCAGGATTGTGCGCGACTATCAGGATTGCCCTGATTTGTGGCTCGACAAGCAGAGGCTGGTGCAAGTAATTGTGAACCTAGTCAAGAACGCAATTCTGGCAACGGATGAAGCTGGAATTGAGGATCCTGAAATCCAATTGCGTATTCGAAACGTGGCTTCGGAAGATGAAGCGATAATCGAAGTCACCGACAATGGCGTTGGAATTCCTGAAGATAACTTGGATAAAGTCTTCCAGCACGGCTTTAGCACTCGGAAAGATCGTGGCGGGCACGGGTTTGGTTTGCACCACAGCGCCTGTGCGCTCACCGAAATCGGAGCTAATCTATCTGCCTCTAGTCTTGGCGCGGGCAATGGTGCCACGTTTACAATCCGCTTGCCGATAGAAGAAGTCGCAACGGAGTCTGTTGAGAAGATCGCTAATCCAATACCTTTACCGACCACCAATGGGTTGGCCGTGCAAACTCAACCGAGTACCGTGTAACTGAGGCCGACCCGTACCTTAAAGGCTCATCCCAACCCGCAAGCCAACGGCAATACCGCTTCCGTCGTCGAACTCAGTGCCTGCAAAGTTCACAGCTCGACCAAGCTCAACACGTGTGACGCCCAGTGTGATCTGAGTGTTGCCCAAGGTAACTGCCGGAGCAATACCGTAGCTAAATCTTCCGTCGACTGGCCCCAGTGTTGTTAACGTGGTGTCTGTGGCTGGTTCATAGCTACAAAGGACAGCCAGTGAGAAGCAGTCGCTAAATTTACGTCCAACGCCCAAGGTGTACATCGTCCAATCCTCGGCGTAGTCCACGAGCGCCGCGCCAACACCTGCGGAGAAAATGGGTGGATACACGGCAAACGAGGACCAGTCGACCCATCGGATCGAACCGAAGGCGAGTGTGTCTTCGGCGATTCCCGACTGAAATTCCAGCATCAGGGACTGCGGAGTGGAGTAAGCAGTCTTTGTCTCGGTCGTTACGAGGCCAACCGTTTCTTGCGTTACATGAGAGTGCTTGATTTCTGAGTAGTAACTACCAGCAATGCGAAGCGCAATTTCGGGCCGCTCGTAGGCCGCTCCAGCCATAAAGCCAACCCCATCGTCCGATTCGGCGATAACCGAGTAGGGACCACCAAGTCCAATAGCGCCACCAAAAGGAAATGCGGCTTCCGCCTTGACAGTCTGGAGCCGAATCCCGCTAAAGATAGAGACACGTTCTGCAATCTTGTACCTAAGGATACCGCCGAAGGCGTCGCTGTCCAAAACTGCTTTCGTGCCGCTATATCCCGAAGTGAGTAAGTTGGGGTATAGCGTGTCCACCCCCCACGGCTGATCCATCACTAGGGAGTAAGAGAAT
>JBCCEO010000193.1:0-11338 GCA_039030255.1 Planctomycetota bacterium
AGATCGACTTCGTGTTCATCGCACGCACTTCGATAAGCTTTCAAGAATCGCTCAAAATGCTCCACCGCTTCATGACGATCCTGATTGCTAATTGCATCTTCCATACGTTCCATCGCCTCTTCTATTAGCGTGAAATTTAGTGTTCCACTGGAACCACGAATCTCGTGCGTAATTGGAAGAAGATCGTCTAATTCTCGATTCTGAACAATCGAATCAATCTGATCGAGCCGCGAGAATAGTTCGACTAAAAAGTCACGGCAGAATGGCCTCAATTCTGTGTCAGTCGGCAGCATTGGCTGAGTTGAGCTGCGATTAGAACTTTCACCGATTTTTTCCTTGGCGGTGGCTTGAGATGCTGAGTTGCAAAGGCGGTCTGCGGTATTCAGCAGTAGGTCGAAATCGATAGGCTTCGTCAAGTAATCGTCGCAACCGGCTTGGATGCATTTTTCCCGGTCACCCTGCAGATTGTTGGCGGTCATTGCGACGATCGGCTTGCTGCAACCAGTTGCCCGCAATTCGCGCGCGGTGCTGTAACCGTCTTTCACCGGCATTTGCATATCGAGAACAATCAAGTCAAGGCTTTGCTGGTTGGCTGCTTCCAACGCTTGCTGTCCGTTTTCAACTAGTTGCACGTCTGCGCCCGCTGAACTAAGCAGATACTCAATGATCTCACGGTTTGCGGAAACATCATCTGCGACAAGAATCTTTTTTCCTGCCAAACTGATTTCTGCCTGTGGAACGCGTGGCGTTGTCGTGCTGGATTCTTCCATCGAACCTATATAACGCGTCGATTCATCGAGCTTCCCGGTCGCGATTGTGACCGTAAACTTACTTCCTAGCTCCGGAACTGACTCAATTTCAATACCGCCTCCGAGAGCTTCTGAAAGCCGCTTGCAAATGGAAAGTCCAAGCCCTGTTCCGCCGAACTGACGTGTCGTTGAGGCATCGGCTTGTGTGAATGGATCAAAGATCTTGTCAATCTGCTTTTTGGAGATTCCAATGCCAGTATCTTTGACTTGGATCACCAGCTGTGGATCTTCGGCGCTATTCAAAAACGACAACGCCACTTCGACGCCGCCCTTTTCCGTGAACTTGATTGCATTTCCGACAAGATTCATCACGATCTGGCGCAGGCGGGTTGGATCGGTGTGGATCGTTTCTGGAATCAGCGATTCTGCTGCGACTTGTAACTCGATACTCTTTTCTGCAGCGCGAGATTCTAATGCCGCGACTGCGTCTATGGTCAGTTCAAGAGCATTGCAGGGCAGTTGTTCTACTTGCAATCGATCCGCTTCAATTTTCGAAAAATCCAGCACGTCGTTGATCAATGCAAGTAGATGTTCACCGTTACTTTGGATTCTGCGGAGATATAGCGTTTGCGTTTCAGGTTCAATATCGCGGGTTTGCAAGATCTCCGTGAAGCCGAGAACTGCACTCATCGGCGTTCGGATTTCGTGGCTCATGCAGGCGAGAAAATCACTCTTGGACTCACTTGCCCGTTCGGCGACTACCTTTGCTTTCTCCAGTTTGCTTTGGGTTTCGCGAAGGGCGTTTGCAGTTTCTTCGAGTTCTCGCGAGCGTTGTACAACAGCGTCCGTGCGATCTTGCACACGCTGCTCCAAGCTTTCGTTCAGTGCTTCCAACTGCCCCCAGCCATCAGCTCGCTCCAGAGCGCCGCCTGCGGCGGAAGCAAGGTAGGAAGCGATCCGACATTCATCATCCCCGAAAAGAGAATTGAAATGCGTGTTCGCCACGTAAATAAAGAACTTCGTTGAACCATTCAACAGAATGGGGCAAGCCAGGAAAGCACCATGTTGTGAGGCTTGAACACCATGGCGTTCTACACTGTCCAATTCTGCTAGTGTTGCAGTTCCACTTTCATTTGATTTTCGAAGTAGCTCTGGATCGAAATCATCAGCTGCAGCTTTGGGATACGCGATCGAATAGTGGCCTTCGTTGGTGTCGTTTGACTCAATAATCAGCAATCGGTCGCCACGAAGCAACCTCTTAGCTGCGTCGAGCGTCGATTCAAGAACTTCATCTTCGCTCTTGCCCGCCACGATCTGCTGGCCTGCATGGAGCAGCGCTTCAAACCTATCCATGAGAGAGAGCGAAGCCGTTTCCGTTGTCGCGAGCACGCCGGCTTCGATTTCGCCGACTGCTTCTTGGGCCTGCCGGTATCGAATGCTACTCTCTTCGCTCGGTTTCACTTCCAATTGCAGGCGGAGCAATTCCCGTTCGGTAAGTGCGAACTCGTAGTTTGCCCCCTGTTCCTCTGCAACCTCCATACTTTCGCGCAGTCTTTTTTCGGCTTTCCTAGTATCACCTTCCATACAGTGCAGAATCGCGGCCTCGCGGAGTGCTTGAGGAAGTTCATTTTTGTACCTCCGTCCAATTCTCAGCGCAGTGCCAATGGCCTTTCGCAGCCGGCGAATCAGACGCTGTCGTTTTGCTTTCGAACGCGGCGGGTTTTCCTCGATGATGGCACGAAGTGATGTAGCTAGCCAAGTGTAATTGGGGGAGATGTAAGCGTTAATGACTCCAGTACGTTTGACGGCTTCAATGGCGCGTTCAAAGCATGCGATGGCTTGTTCAAATCGGCCCGATAGATGTTCTTTGACACCCTCGGCCAAATCGAGTTGGCATTTCGCTTGGTGATCCATTTTCTCTCGCGAAAGCTCCTTTTCGATCGCTTCATTTGGAACGGCGCCTAAGCTAGAACGCACCCAGATTTCAATCGCATTGCCCGAGGACTGATCGTCGCCCAGCTCGATTGCAGAATGGTAAAGTGCTTGCGATGCATCGGCTGCATCCTTAAGTCTTCCAATGCGATATAGAGCTGCAGCGTACTGGTACTGGGCCATATGGATTTCCCAATAGTCGCCCGTACGTTCAAGTACACTTATCGCCTGCTGCGCTTGACTCATGCACTCATCGAACTGTGCCGCCGAATAGAACATGATGCTCAGGAAGTTGCGGGATTGGCCTTGTCCCCACATGTCCTGAAAATCCTTTCGAATACGCAGAGAGCGACGCCCATACTCGACGCCCCGTTTGTGCCAAGGAATAAGGCTCATTGCCGGCGCGTGTTCAGAATAAGCTTGGGCCAGTTCCAAAGTGGGCTGATAACGTTCGGCGCGATTCATCTCGCACAGATGCGCCCACATGCAATAGTATTTGTCTTTGACATACCAATAGCTCTGCGCGAGTTTGGAATACAACGTCCAATTCAGACGTTCCGTTTCACTCGGCAATTCTCGTCGCCCCGTTGTAAGGCGGGGAAAGAGCGAGTGGATTGTTTGTGTGAACATTTCCTTTCCGAGAAGGAACATCATGCCCAGTCGTGTTCGCGGGACGCGATTCCCCGCATCGCGCAGGGCTTGCTCGAAGCGATCTAGTGCTTCCCCTTTGTTACCGCGTTTGAAAGCCAAGTCTCCTTGCTTCAAGCGAACACGGGCTGCATCGATCGGCTGAGGAGCGGAGCTAAGCGCGTAATCCAACCACAATGCGGCGTCATCGTATTTGCCAAGCAGTAAAACGACGTTCGCTAATCCGAATTCGATCTCGTGGCGCTGATGCCGATCCAAGTTGACCTCTGTTGCTTGCCCATCCTGCATCGACAGACTGCGTTGCTGTCCAATTGTCAGAGCTCTTGCAGCAATTCGATATTGGGCTTCAGCCGTATCCAAAGCGTAGCGTGATTTCGCTTCCCCGGCGGCTATTAAAGCATGCCGCCAAGCGAATTCTGGCAGATCCGCCGCGTCAAAGTGATAGGCGAGATCAAAGCAACGCGAGGGCTCATGCTTCTGCAGATACTGGGCGATCTTTCCATGGAGCTGCGATCGTTGCTCGGCAGGAATGCGAGACACAACAGCTTCGCGAATCTTATCGTGCACAAAAGCGATCGTGCCATCTGGCTTGGACCAAACCAGCCCTTGAGCTCGAACCTTTGAGATTTTGGCGAACGCCGACTCGGCATCAACCGAGGTCAACGCCACCGGAATCTGCAGCTGAAAATTCTTGCCAATGACAGCTCCAACAGCCAGCAGATCGGCGGTATCGTCGTCGATAAATTCGAGTCGCTTGAGCAGAATGCTCGCGGAATCTGCGGAGGCCTGAAAATCCTTGAGCCGATCGTCATCGACTCTCCAACCTGGACTTGCGGGTAGCAATGTCTGCGACTCGACAAGACCACGCATAGCCGCATTGGCCAGGAATGGGCTACCAGCCGACATAGCTACAACAACGTTCTTGATATTTGCCGGCAGTTTGCCCGCCATGGATTCCGCCAAGGCGAAAATCCCTTCAGACTCCAGTTCCCCGAAGGAGAGTTCCGTTGCTTGAGGAAGAGCCCTTAGCACTTCCTCGCTCATGCGTTCGTTGGGCCGGCTACCAATGAGCAAAAAGATGCCACTTGGACTTACCGCAGCAAAATCTTCGATCACGCGTACAGACGATTTGTCTAACCACTGGCAATCGTCAATGCAGATCAGAGCAGGACCGCGCGATGCACAGGCCGCAAGTACTTTACTGAAAGCTTTGACAATTCGTCCTTGCCCCATTTCCTCGGGGCCAGACAAAGCCGTGGAATCCCAATTTAGGGCCGCCGCCAAGTTCGGCATTGCCGTTGCGATTTCCGACTTGTACTGCACAAGCTCTGCCGCAACATTTTGGACCACTTGACCGCCACCACCCAAGTGTTTCGCGAGCTGGTCCACGATCGTTAGGAGAGGAGCCAAAGGTTCTTGGGTTGCCTGATCAGACGCAACACTTTGAAAAACACTGAAGCCGCGCTGGGCCGCAACGCGTTTCGCCTCAAGTAGCAGCCGGCTCTTGCCCATACCGGACTTGCCAACGGCGATCAGCGTGCGGTGCTCCCCAGACACGACTTCAGCGATTTCGTTTTTTATGCATAGCATTTCCCTTTCGCGACCGACGAACGACGGCTCTGTTAACTCCGAGCGCGTGTCGTGCCGTCCAATCGTTACTTGGGAAATATCCCCTCCACGTACAATCGCGTCGCGTAGAGACCGTAAATCGGCTAGCGCCGAGAACGCATTCTGGTACCTATCTCGAACATCCTTTTCCATCATTCGATTGATGAACTGCACCAAAACGTCAGGCGTCTCTAAAGCGAGGCCTTCGTAAGATGGCTCCGTAGTGAGATGTCGAAATAAGACATCTCCTACTTCCTCTCCTTCAAACGGAGGGCGCCCCATTAGAGTGTGAAAGAGGACGATGCCAATCGAATAGATATCAGACGACGGTGTGAGATCATGTTCCAAGCTGCCCGCTAGCTCAGGAGAGGCAAAAGAGGCAAACTCAAGTGCTTGGGAGCCTTGGTTCCCAAAGGCTTGGGCTAAGCAAAGTGGACCGTAGCCGGCCAGTACAAACTTACCGCCAGGCTTTCGGAAGATATGCGAGCTGCGAATATCTCGGTGCACTAGATTCGCTGCATGAATGGCATCGACAGCAGTCAAACAGCCTTTCGCAACATCCAGAACCATTTCGATTGGATTGTGACTGGCTTGCTCACTGTGTGTATTTTGAATTAAGCGGTCAAGCGATACGCCATCAATGAATTTGTAAGCCAGGTACGCCCATTCCTGATCAACGCCCATATCGATCGGACGATTAAAAGAGGGAGTGTCAATTTGACGCAGTCTTTTCGCTTCGTGCTCTAAGCGCAGTAGTAAACCCGGTGACAAAAGCTCCTTTTGCACAGCGCGCAGAACCACACTGTTGCCATGCTCATCAAGAGCTTTGGCAGTAGCGTTGATATTCGTTTTCTGCTGGAAGCTCTGAACCGCGTAGCTTCCCAAAGACTGAACCATCGAACTGCAGCCCCGGTTGAAAACTTGCCCAAGGGGTTGGATTCCCCTGAATTAAGAAGGTTGACCCAATGTAGGATGACAATGTGCCACTTACCCGTAAATCCTTCCGACAAGTTTAGGTTTCTCTAAGCAATATGTTGCGGAATTTATTTGAGGGTATACCCTCAGGCTGGACTTTGACGTCGCGAATTTCTTTGGAATCGATTGCGAAATGTACTTCAATGTCGGGGCACATTTGTTTCTGGAGGCCCGCAATGATTCTTAAACGCAACAAATCAAAAAACATTCCTCATAAGCTGCTTCGCTCTTGGAAAGAACACTATGAGCAGTACATGAACCCTTCCTTGCTAACCCGCTTACTTCGCAAGGCAGTTCCTGCCCTGGAAGCGGTCGCTTGGAGAGTTGAATCGGTCGAAGAAGGCGGCGCGCAAACAATACTGCCCCTGCTGGAAGCATCGACGAACCAGCACGGCACCCACCAGGCTGCCCTGATCGGATTATCAGCAGATTACACCGGAGGGATCGCACTTGCTTCAGTGCTCAACGGCGTTCCCTTCGCTGGAATCCATCCATGCGACAAGCAGAATTCGGCATCTCTGTGGTTGGCTGATATGTCCGTTCGTTTCCTCTCGCCTAGTACAGGCCACATGCGGGGCATATGCAATATCTCCGATGACTTGATTGATCGTATTCGAGGACGCTATTTTTCCGGAAAGAAAGTTTTCGTTTCTTTGCCAGTTGAATTTCGATCGAACGATGAATTGGTTGCACAGGCAGAAATGAAGTACTTTGTTCAGCCCTCCATTCAGCTCGAGATCGACGAACAAGGAACGGCAATTTCACCGATTGTGGCAACCAAAATAAAAGCATCGGCACGCATGATTGCTGGGGTCCGCGCCCAGAGTCCCAATTTTGAGTCGATTCGCATCGATTGCCCACATACCCAGTTGGCGGCGACTGAGCATGGTGAGCTCCTCGCAGAAAAACTACGTAGTGCACTGCCTCAATTGACAGACATGGTTCATGCACGGACCCAGCACGGCGACAACGCCATCCGTCAAATCAATGGCCTGCGGCAAGTCGTTCTATTGGGTTCGGGCCTGGACATGCGACCTTACCGTTTGCATCACGCATTGCCCGACGTGACTTGGTTTGAAATGGACTTGCCTGTCATGCTGGAAGAACGCCAACGCATCGTTTCCCAATTATCGAAACCGCCAGCGGTCCGTCGCCGGCCCATGGCACTTGATCTACTCCATGATGATTTTGCAAGAAAGTTGCGAGAGCATCCCGATTTCGACCTAAAACTTCCAACCATGGTTGTGTTCGAAGGTTGCTCGATGTACTTCTCTGAGGAAAACAACCGCCGAATTCTGAGTAATGCCAGTTCTTTGTTACACCATCCTGCCAGTAGATTTTGGTGCGACATGGTCACGTCGGAAGTCGTAGCCGGCAATTCAGGTTACACCGAAGTAGAAGCATTTTTAGCTGGAATGGATGAACTCGGAGAGCAGTTTGTGTTTGGCCACGATCAGCCAAAAGACTTGGTAAACCAGTGTGGTTTCGAGACCTGCACAGTCACGACGAGCTCAAATTTCTTAGGAATTCAGGACCGTCTGTTTGATATGTATCGCTTTGTAATTGCCAAATAAACAAGACAGCAAACTATAGCGCCTGCCGATTCGGCGGCCCGCCCAATTCTGGATAAAGACTGCCCAATAAGAAAACTCGCGTCATCTCAGCGGTACTTCGCACGTTCATCTTGCGATAAGCGTCAGCACGAATCCTCTCGATGCTTTTTATTGATAATCCGATATTGCTCGCGATTTGCTTGTTGGGCTGACCGACGGAGGCAAGTTGAACAACGCGCCGTTCTCGCGGCGTAAGGGTTCCAAGAGTCTTGAAGTGCGTTCCCATAGCGGATTTCTGTTGAGCCCGCTCATGCTTTTCCGCAATATCACTAAATGCCTTTTGGAATCTCTTGTTGATCGGCATCACGCATACTTCCGCAACCCCCTTGGATTGCAGCAATTGCGCAGCATAATCATTTTCCGCATTGAGCACCGCTAGGACTGCGACACGTCGATTGGCCAAATATTCAACGTGCTCAAGACATGAGGCAATGTCTTCCTGCGAACAACAGACTACCGCCATCAACAACGAGCCATCAACCACTTCTGGATGCGGCGATTCAGCAACAGTGTAGCTATAACCAAATCTCTCAAGCTGCTTTAGGACTGGCTGAGTTGTCTTCTTTTCACGGCCTAAGATCAGTACTTTGTTTTCAACCATAACGGATACTCCGCTGTAAAAATACGTTGTATGCCCAGATAAGTATTACACTCTTTTTCTTGTGATCGGATCAAAAGACGGCGATCCCTCATGCGTTTATCTGACAACTGATGCGTGTATTTCATAGCCCATATTGCAGACCCTTTGAAACGCGGATGCCCGCCATTTCGAAATAAAATTCCTGCGGCTTACCGCCTTCTGAGGGTCAACCCTCGCTGGCTTTAGGTGCGTGAATGAAGCGCACGCGGGGGTCTTCCCTTAAACTGAACGATGCATCTAGATTCCTTGTGGACCTAACGGATTAGAACCGATACCCAGTGCGAGTGGTGGTGACTTACGCAAGTGTTGATTACCACCGAAATGCATCTTTTTCAAACGGAGAATAGTCATGCAGATTGGTTCCGGTTCTTTCACGCCACAATCCAGTTTTTCTACCATCCCCAACACAGGGGCGATTCCAAATACACCTCATGTATTTCCCGTCGCTCCAAAATCTATGGTATTTGTATTGGGTCGAGACCCCGCAATTACCGCAAAATTACGTGAAGCTGCTCTCAACGTAGTCGAACTTGCACAAGTACGCGACATAAGAATTCAGCTCAACGTTAACACGCCTACCTGTGTCGTAATTGATGTCGATATGGCGCCCAACGAAACGCGACAGACGATTTTGCAACTCTGGAGACTTGCCATTGGTTTGCCGGTTATCGCCATTTCCCATGACACTTCAAGTGCGAATGTACGACGCGCTTTACGCAATGGCGCGGCGGACTTTTGCGCAAAGACTTTTGATGGCGAAAGAATTGAAGACGTTGTTGATCGAGTGCTGGAGTCGGATCGGACAGGTAACCCATCGCCAATGGAAGTTCGACGCCGAATTGCTTGCCTTACCGAACGCGAAAAAGAGGTCATCGAGAATTGCCTGCAAGGCACAGTGACCAAGGTGATTGCAAAACATTTGGAAGTCACCTACCAAACGATCGACAAGCACCGCAAAAAAGCACTACGCAAAATGGGGGTTGGCTCCATGGTCGAATTGTCGAACGTTCTGTATCGAACACAACTTGCAACTCTCGGTTGTGACTACGAATTCACGTCGTAGAACTGCACGATAACTTCTGCCGAGAAAGGGCTTAATTCGCGGAGGGGCCATTAGCCCTAGGTTTCTCCGTTTGGCCCGAAACGATTGCTTAGGAATTTCCCCCCGACCCAGAGGCCTAAATTCTCCCAGCATGCTCTGGCTTAAATAGGCATCCATTTGCAATGACTGCGCCTCTCACCAGATTCGCCGCTCTTGAAGTTGACGCTTTAATTCCGCCGCGTTCTCAAATAATGGCTTAACGCTGCTGTGTTGCGCGCATTAGCCGACTTTCTATCCCGCGGCTTCTATATTGGTGCTCGAAGCAACCATTTCGAGACTGCCCTACGCATTCTTCGACTCCTTCCTTTTTCTAGTCTCCTCTGAACTTCTTTACAGACAGAATTACCTCAATTTCAGTAAACGAGATTTGCTCTGCGTGTTTCACGCAAAGTCTCGATTTGTGCCAATCGCTGCATAAGACGCGTCCTAAATATTCATCGGCGAATGCTAGCTCCGGCGTATTGAATCCGTTCAAGGCTCCAAGCTGCGTTTGCGCCTACAGCCCAACGATTCTCGGAACGCAAATCATTGCGTTCAACGAGCTTCGAGCTACCAGATGAGACGCACAGCATGAGTCCCCAAACCACCAACGAGACTTCCGAGTCGGCCCCCGAAGCACGCGCAGCACACAGGCTTCGCGATTTCGAATTAGCGCTTCAGCACATTACCGCAAATCAAGAAGGCCGAATTGCGGACAGCGAGATTATTGCATCGACTCGCGAGGCAACTGGAGCTATCGGAGTGGCACTCGTCAAGTCATTTGATGCAAGTACATTTAGAGTTTCTAGCGGACGCCTTGCTCCGCGTTGGACGGAGCCAATCAAACAGGCTTGCCTAACGACCAAGCAACAGAAGTCGATCACTCTCAGCAACAATCTGAAGGACTGCAAATTACTTTGCATCCCGCTACTTTCGTCCGCCTCGTGCACTAGCATTGTGATGATCCTCGAGAACGAGGCGGACGTCCAAAAAGCAATTTCGTTCGGTACGATTTCCGTTACTTATCTCCGGTTATGCTTTCATCGTGAACGCGATGAATTGGATCGACTCGATTCGCAAATTCAAGAATTAATCGATCTAGAAGAATTTGTGCGTGCGCCCGATCGCATGCGTATTGGCTGTGATGAAGCAACCAAAAGACTCAAGCAAGAATTAAACTGCCGGTTCGTTGCAATCTGTGAACCCGCGGGCTCACGACTGTACGTAACTAGTGTTTGTGGCCTGCATCACTTGGAGCCGAGCTCCCCGGTGCAAGTAATGATCTCGCAAGTTGCCGAGGAAGCGCGCGATTCGCGAGAATCTGGTCATTTCCAAAGCCGTGATTCTGCCCAACACCCTTGGCAAGCGCATGCATTGCTTTGCAAAAGCATGCGCTGCGAACACGTCGCCTCGCATCCAATTTACAATTCTGGCCAACTGGTCGCCGTAGTTGTCTGGGCGGCGGATCCTATTCACGGATTTGAATTGCAGCAGCAAAAGGTGGCGGAATTCTCGCATGGTATCGACGGCGAGTTCTGGGCCACTGCGTCAAGTGAGCGTTTGCGTTGGCTGCGTGCTGCAAGCGAACTGCGCGAGTTGCTTGGCGAGCAGCTTCATTGGGACCGAATCTTTGAGACGTCGGAAGAGGAGCAGTCCGCAGACTTACAACTCTTAGAAACTTGATATAGAGATCCAGCAGACGAGCAATCCTGCCGACAAAAAACTCGATAGCCGTAGCTGAGCACATCAGCACCAAAAAGAAAGACTCGGTACAAAGCCGAGTCTCTAGGTTTCGGTTTCAGCTAAACCGAAAATACCAGCAGCCGGAAACTGCATCCAGCGAGCCGAATATCCGGCTATAGGACGATTCGGCCAACGGACGATCTGTTCATCGTCCAAATAGTATGATCGCTATGAGTCGGCTTAGGATGCCGAGGCCGAAACGAGCAGATGGCTCATTCGACTCTTAAGTCGTGCTGCCTTGTTGCGATGGATGATTCCTTTCGCAGCCGCTTTGTCGAGCAACTTTGCAGTCGTCTTTGAAAGATCTTTCGCTTCATCCAGCTTGTTATCAGCGACAGCTTGCCGAAAC
>JBCCEO010000194.1:0-11320 GCA_039030255.1 Planctomycetota bacterium
GGCAAACAAATAGCCAATCACAACGGCTGGAAGACTCGCCATCAATTCCAGTAGGGGACGTATCCTAGACCGCAGTACCGGCCCCATAAACTCGCTTGTGTAAATGGCCGCAAATATGGCCAACGGCACGCTAAACAACATTGTAAAAATCGTTGCCTTAAGCGTCCCGAAAAACAAGGGTATCAAACTAAGCTTGGTCTCTGAGTAATCACTACCCGCTGAGGATTGCCAAATGTAATTGGGACGATCGTATCCTTCATACCACGTGGTTGAAAAATAAGCCTCTGTCGATGCATCAGGATGCTCCAATTCAAGGGGACAAACCCAAGTTCCTTCTTCGCTGACCAGCAGCAATTCGGAATTGTTCGAACTAAATGACAACTCACAATTGCCACCGACTTCATCCGTTGGCACTCGGCTATCAGCCAGCAACGAATCGGTAGTCACATAGGCAAGCTGCAGTTTTCCGGCCCGATCTAAAGCCGCTACTGTTTTGCTGTTGGAACTACTTGCAACCGAATGGATCGGCGAGTCACTGATTTTCAATTCATGATGAAGCACGAGTTGAAATGGATCGTTTGCGAGCAGTTCGTCCTCGATTCGTCCGAACGAAGGATCGGCCGTTTCAAGAGCATTCCTTTTGGCCACCGTCCAGCCAATGAGTCGGCCGTCGGTGGTTCCGCAAAGAATAGCTTGGCGGCCTGAAAGAGCGGACGCGGATACAAGGGCAGTACCCGTGGATTGCGACTCCTGGTATTGAAGACTGTCAAGTCCGATCGAGTAGCGGTCAATTGTTCCAGACTGCCAAGCAACTAGAATTTGCGCGGAATCAGGTAGCAAACTACAATGAACAAAATCCTCTGCCCTCCCGTGTCCACGTATGTTCAAACGAAGATCAGCTTTCTCTTCTGAGAAACTTGGTAGTCCACCTTGCGTTGCATCAAGCGTAGTCATCGCCAACTCGAAATCACCCGACTCTACCTGACAAAGCGTTAAGACACGCGTAGATTCTTCGACACCCAACAGAATCGACGGCTCCATTTGCTCGATATCAATGGCACAAATACGCCCTGATGCAACTTTCTGCGGCGCTGACCAAGTCCAATCATCAAGACCAATCTTCCGCAATCCCGAATCTTCAAACTTGACGAAGATCTTTCCGTCGTGGATCGAGACTTTTCGATTTCCGGCTAACGCCAGATCTACCGGCGCGTCCTGCATCGAAACGAACTCATCTTCCAATTTAATTCTGCCACTTACTACCGACCCATCCTCACAGCCGACGACCAAGAGATCGCGATCCTCAGAGAGGGCAAAACACGTTGGTGTGGCGAAAAAATCCGGTGCTTCAATGACATGCAACGGCTCGCCAGAATCCGCCAAGGCCCACAGCTCAACTTTACCGCGCTTTGTAACCCCCCAGTAAAGTTGACCGGATTCATCTACGGAGCTTACCCAGTATCCCGGAACATCAACTTGCGACCATGAGCCAATCCGACTCGGCTTGAGAAGGGCAAGAGTGGTCCACAACAACACTGCGACTACCAACAGCAATGCAATGATAGTGCTCACGCCACCCACAGCTACCAATAATCCCATTGCCGTGTCACTCACCCGCACTTGCCATCGCACACCGGTGGGGCGTTGCATCTTAGATGATGGTTTGGTCGAAGTTGGGACGGAATCTTTCACGGCACATTCAGCGTTTGAGGACCGGTGCAAATGCGCGCTCGACCATTTCGGCGTTTAGCGGAACATATCCGCCTCGGGCTGCCAACGCCTGCCCACGTTTGCTGGAAATATAGCGGAGGAATTCGATCCCTACGGGAGACATTTCTTGCCGCGGGCCAACATTGATGATCAGATACAGATAGCGTGCCAGTGGGTAACTACCGTTCAACGCATTTTCAGCAGTCGGTGCGACTAACTTGTCACCTTTGCGCCTCGAGATCTTAAGTGGCTTCGTGGCAGCATTGCGAAAGCCGATCCCACTGTAGCCAATTGCCCCAAAATTCGTGGCAACGGACTGGGAGACAAGAGACGAGCCACCAAGTTCGTTGACCCAAGCTCCATAGTCACCTCTTGCCAGCACGCGATCCTTGAAAAAACCATAAGTTCCCGACGCGGCGTTACGGCCAAAACAGGTGACTGGAGTCGTCGAAAAGGATGCGGGCGATTCGAAATCACCCCACTTCTCAGCGCGACTCGCAGCGCCTAGTTTTCTCGTGCTGGAAAAGATCGCATCTAACTCTGGAAACGACAAACCCTCCACTGGATTGTCTTTGTGAACCCATACCGCAAGCATATCAATGCTCGTAGGAATGATCTTCGGGGAATAACCGTACCTGTCCTTGAAATCGGCCACTTCACTCTTCTGTGGCTGCCTACTCATCATACCCCAGTTTGCCTGACCAGCGATCAATGCCGGAAATGCGTTGCTCGAGCCCTTGGCATCTTCTTCAATGGTTACGTTCGGATAAAGTGCTTGGAAGTCCTCCGCCCAAAAGGCCACCAGCCGCCCCATCGTTTCCGAACCCACAAGCTTGATGGTTGTAGCAGGCACCCCAGCAACCGTCGTATAGGTTTCCAAATTTGGGTCGAGAACATCGCGCGGGCTGTCCCCATCTGCAGGCTGAGCAACCAAAACGCCCAGCCCGACCGAGGGCCAATGCAGGGTAATCAAACCAAGTGCAAATAGTGTTTGGAATCGAAAGATCGATTTCACAGCATCAGAATCAGTAGAAAAACCTAATAGAGAAACCCCTCACCCCAACGGCGAGAGAATCTGATTCTAACTCCTTATGACCAAAGACACAGCAGTGGCTTACTGAGAAGCACCTTGGATGGCTTCCCCTGCTTCAGGAGCCTCCTGTTTTGGCTCAAACGCACTCGCGCGAAACGTGACTTGATAACTTTTCGAGGGATCACAGGTTCGTGGATTAGGAATCAATATAAAGTCGTCTGTGACCAACGGCTTCAGATCTGCACCACTCTCAATCTGAACTCCAGACACGCGATGTGGAAGCCAATGCACGATCGGTCTCCAACCACGCTGAGCCCCATTGGTGTTTATGGGTTCAAAGGATGATTCACCTAAATTCGGAGTTACAGTAAACGTATACAAGCCGTCTTCAATTGTAAGAGTCTGGCCGTAGGCGAGATCTGCTGACGCCATGCGTGCTTCCCATTTAGGGTCCCCGTAGAACGCAACCACGTCGCGATCGAACTTAAGTCCCTGCTGATTTCCAGATTGCATTTCAATCGAATGCAACAATGCCTGATGATTGGCAAAATAAGCTTCGGTCAAACTGTAGCGGCCCGGTTGTTCGACAAAGTAATCTAAGACGCCCCAGCCTCCATAGCCAAACCAAGTCGGAACGGTGTAACCAATCATCTGCTTCACCCCACAATCGTTCATCCACGCTAGTGCCATGGCATTTCGTCCATTGATGTTGCCCATCAAACAGTTCCCGATTGGCAAATAAACTTTGGCATTCGGCGAGTCGACGGCATGCTGCTTGCGAGTCGTATCCTCACCGTACATTTGCCCTGCTTTGGATTTGAAGTAGCCATTGCGATAGCGGAAGCCGATTTGCCAATTAGCTTCTGTAGCGTGACCAGAAGTAATGAACAAATCTGGCTTATATTCGTTCAACGCACCTACAAGTGCTTCAGTCGTATCACTCGGGCAGCCCAAATATTGCACCTCACCGTTTTTCTCCTTTAGCACAAACTTGTTCTTCACCAGTTCGTCGTACCAAAGTCCTTCCTCGCACAGTTCAATCGCAAATTCAGTTCCTGAAGCGACTTTACGAACTACCAACGGCTCACGATGATTCGCAATACCCAAGGCGTTTTGTGCATCGAATCCAGTGAGAATCCCCCAAAAAGTATCGGTATAAGGATCATCGTCGATCGCACGCGTCAATTGATGCACGGAAGCTACAAACTCTTTCGTAGCTTCCTCACGAGTTGCGACAAAACAAGTGTAGCGCGGATGTAATTCACTTAGTTTCCCCAACACCTCTTTGGGAGATGCAGAATACGTAGTTACCGATCCGCCGTGCTTCTCCACGAGCGCCTCTACAACCAGTTTCCATTCTTTGGATGCAAGCGTTTGTTTCGAAACTATAATTTGATAATCGTCCGAAGAATTTGGAACAGCGGCAGTGCCCCCAGCAGCAACCTGAATGCTGGAGACTGCGCCAGCCGCCAATAAGAGAAAATGCAGTATTGAAGCAGAGCGAGTCATTTTTGCTGGCCAATGATTTTTTTGAAAGCAGCCGATTGCTCAATCAGCAATTGACTGATATGTGTTTGCGAATCCTTAATCGGTTTCTCTAAACCGTTACTTCTGAATCATCTTGATTCGTGCTTTCTCTTCTGCGACGAGCTCGTCGAATGCTTTCCCGAAAAGAACTTGGGCCAAGAGCACATCGCTATTCTTGTCCTTTCGACCCTGCTCAAAAACCTCAAAAACATAGTGTGGATTTGCATCATTCAAATAGATATCACAAATCAACTTGCCAGACGAAGATGATGCTCGCAAAACCTTCGCACCGTTCTTTGCTTCACGGCTGTCCGTTCCAACAGCTGCCGCAAACCGTGTCAGACCAATGTTGAATGCCAACTCCTCAGCGATTCGTACCGTTTCCTTGCCATCTTTTTCTTCGATCTCCAACACTCCATCGATGCGCGACGGCATGAAAGTCGTCCAAGCAAAAAACTCGGTTGGCGAGAATTCGGAAAATGAGACGCGAGTGGTGGATTCATTCAAGGGTTCAAACTGGACGAGGTTTTGAAATGCGGAACCGAATATTCTTGTCTCGCCTTTAGCACCAATGGCGACGTCAAAATCAAAGTTGATGTCCTGTTTTACATTTTCATGCAATGCGGAGCCGATACTACCGGTCCAGTTCATCGTAAATTGGTTCCCAGCATCCGAGCTGAAGCGTTTGCTTGGGTTGGATTGGATTTCGATGTGATCCGCGTCAACATGAATTTTACCAAAGCTTGTCACCTCTCCTTTCTGCCATCGCATGTCGGTAAGCTCGATTTCATTCACATTGAACTCGATGCCAGTCGCCGAATTGATGATCTTGAGATTTGGCAGTGAGATCAAATCGAATTGCACTGATTCGAGCTCCTCGAGATCAGATCCCGCTCCACTATCCATAGACGCTGCATCCATCAAATCGATATCGGGCGAAGCAATACTGTCAAAATCCTCGACGAATATCTCGCCATCATCAATGCTGATTCGATTTACCCTAAGCCGCTTATTTGCAATTAAGTCTTCAGCGCCATTAAACACAAACTGAATATTCTTAAGATGCGACCAGTTATCATGTTCATCGAGCCAACGAAACTGCTCAATCGAGAATCCTGCATTGGTGGACCCTGCGAAATTCTCAAGCTCGATATTCTCTTCATGGATAGTAATCCCTTCGACTTCCAATTCTCCTACGCTCTTTGTCTCACCATCGAGATAGTGAAAGTCCTTGAAGGCGATTCGGCCTAGATCCGACTCCTCGTTGGTTCCCGAGTGAATAAGTTTCAAGTTGGAAACTTGGACCAATCCAATCTTTACTTCTTTGAGCCCCATGTCCGCAAAGACGTCATTCGAGGCGCCCGAGACGTTGGAGCCATTGACAACCATCTCGTCCAATCCCGCGCCAGTATTTTTCTCTCCGTCGCCAGCCAGGTCCGATCCCTCCAAATCGAAATCCCCTGAATCGGAAACCTCCGATTCAGGGTCGTCTGCATCGGCCCCTTCGGAACCAGGACTATGGACGACCATTTCCTCCGTTTCTTGCTCGACAGAAATATTCGGTGCATCGTCGCCTGAATAATAAATCTCGCCGCCATCGACCGTGAAATGATCGATTATCAATCGTTGCTCGTTCGTTAGCTGCGACAAGGATTCGAATTCAAAGTCAATTCCTCGCAACATAGACCAGTTTCCGTCTTGGCCGCGGAAGGACATTTCGTCCATATGAAACCCGCTTGAAATCGAGCCGCTTAGTCCTTCAATTTTTACATCGCCACTGCTCTCGAGCAGATCTTCCATCATCGCCAGCGGCATCGAGCTATGAAATACCGAATAGTAGAGTCCGCCCACGATTCCCGCGCAACTTAAAAGGCCAAGGACCAAGACAATGATGAAGGCCTTCAAGCAACCAGAACCACCACTCGGTTTTTGCCCGACAACGGGCGGATGCGAATCCGATGGAAATTGCATTGCGAAACTGCCTTCTTAGCTGAGTTTATTTTGGCGTGCTACTTCTGATTTAGGCGTCGTAGAAACTCCATCATATACGGACTCTACCAACACCCGCCATCCCCTAACTACAAGACATGCAAGTCGGACATCTCAGCCGCGATGCAATTGCTTGGCTCATGATCAGCGTTCCCTTGACCCAGCAGCGTCTTAATTCGTTAACACTTTGGTAAAGGTTCTTGTCGCGCACACGGTCGAGTTTGATCGTAGAAACTTTTCCCAGCCATGCCGGTCGTAGCGGGGGCGCTAAACATTAGCATCGTGAGAGTTTCGAGCAAAGCAACACCGGTAGCAGCACGGCATCCACGTTTTGAGCTTTGAAAACCAACATGAATGCAGCCCCAGTCGCAGCGCCGATAAGCGGACCAACCAAGTCAAAAGCGTACAGAGCGGAGCAGACCTTCGAATTCGTCTTTTTTTCGAAAATCGCACATGGTCTTGCCGGCATCTTCCTAAGCAAAATTTTTCGTCGATTCAGGAAATCCACAGGTCGCAAAGATTGTCCCAAGGCGGGGTGAAAAGGGATTGCACGGCCCTACAAAACATTGCCCGATACAATCGTTACCGATCGACATTTCTTGTGCAGGTAAGGTCGTCCGCGATCTGGGGTGTAATACATCGACCCAGCGACATCCGATAACTAACTGCACCTGACTTGCACGCGAAACAACACGCAACATAGGGGACGTACACTTCAGTTATAAAAAAGCAGCATGCACCGTGAATGTAGAAAGATCGAGACGCAACTGTCTGTGCTGGCCCTGTGTGCAATTAAGCGAGAAATCCAGTGCAACGGCATGCTTTTCTCTGCCGGATCTGCGCAGGAATCTGCCCAATCCTCCGCCCGTATTGTGACTCGCAGTCTCAATGAGAATATTGCGTGACCAACGACATCTTGATTCAATTCGGACGTAATCGCTTTGAAATTAGTCCCACCACCACACGAGAAACTGCTTTGGTGCGAGTTGCATCAAGAAGATGCATAACAAGAAGGATCCTAAGAAGGCGAGCAAGTATTTTACGAGAAAATGAAATCGCGGAATGGAACCACAAACCAACAGTGCAAATGGCCATGCCAGTCCGCCAAAAAACAGGCACATGAAGAGATGAAAGGCAATCTCAGCATGGATAACCAATGCATTCGAGAACCCGCGTTCTCCAAGTGACTTTGGCCATGCTCCGAGACTGAGAAACATATGTAATGCTAGCGAGTAGAACGCCAGAACGCTGACAACACCCGGAAGAACTGCAATCCCGAAGCCATAGAGCGAACGCTGTTTTCGGTGCTGATATTCAACCTCGCTCCCCAGCTCTGCAGTGCTGATAACAGGAGATTGAAAAGGATTGCCGGTGTTGTCCAAGGCGACGCTGACAGATCATGTTGAAGAATTGAATAGGGCTCTCAACTGCGCGAGCCCAGGTTCTACCCTATCTTAGTCAGCGGGCATCCTTGGACAACTCAATGTCTTCAACCACTTTGATGACAGCTAAGACGACCGGAATCGCTACTACTGACTGTCCTGGGATTCTGCGTCCGCGTCCTTGTCCTTCTCCGCAATCTTCTCACGAAGCATTTCAGCTAGCTTGGGCCTAGTCGCCCGAACGTGCTCGAGATCGATCTCGACGCCAGTCGCCGCGCCGATACCGCGGTAGAAATTGGCAAGCGATTCCGACCAATCACCCGATACCGCATCGGCGGCAGATTCTCCTCGCTGATTCTCTTTGGCCGGATCGGCACCTTTCTCAAGCAAGAACTTAACCATCTCTTCATGACACATGAATGCAGCAAGCAAAACAGGAGTGTTTCCATCGCGATTGGTGTGATTAACTCTGGCCCCTCGCAACATCAAGAGCTTGGCAACGTCCACATGCCCGTGAAGTGCGGCCGTACTGAGTGGAATAGATCCGTCTTCTCCAGTGCGGCCATTCACACGAGCTCCGGCATCGAGTCGCTCCTTAACTCGCCTCAGATTGCCAGACCGAATGGCACGGGTCAATCCTGTACCAGGGTTCTGCTGCTCGGCAAATTCAGCACGCAACGCCACGGCGCCCTCGGCGTCATCAACCACGTGAAAGATAAAGTCATTGCTGAACATTCCGTCTGCGTTCTGGATTTGCAACAAGTGCATGCCGCTGGAAGGCAGCTCGGCGAGCACAATGTCCAACTCATCCTCCTCGCCAAGATTCACTTCGCCCTTGACACGATGTCCGTCTATAAAAATGCGGGCATCATCCACGATGTGTCGACCACTCACCTTCATCGTGCGATTGTCGCCATACAAAACTGGAAAATTCTGGTGTCCACTTTGCTGCTCGATGGGCCCAAGCGTCCAAATGCCGGGCTGTGGATGATTTACGTCGCTCATCAATCCTTGCCTGGCCGTGAACGTTGCGACAAACCGACCTTTTTTGGCTAGGCTGATCAAACGGTCCCTTGTGAAGGTCGCATTTTCTTTGTCCTTTTTCGCCTTATCGCCATTCTGGTTCTTTCCAGCAATGTGGACGTAGCTGCCATCTTCGAGTGTCGGATCATACAGAAGCGTAACTGAGCTCGTCTTCTCGCCGTGCACGAGTGCTCCGGTAGCTTCTAGCTGAATTGCACCTTCGCTAGCAGCAGTTTCCAACGCAGACCAAAGGTCCTCTGTTTGAGGATCTTCCGCATTGCTTTCATTCAATGTCAGCTGTCTTGCAAATGCACCCGAAAATCCGGTGCTGCCTTCTAGGACCATATCCCAAATAGGATCGAATCGTCGACGACCTCCCCAAGAGAACTGCCACAGGTTGCGTTCTGGAATTCCTCGCTCGGCAATACTTCTGAAGAAATCAAACTCGATGATATTGAGACGGCCTTGAGGAAGAATCAGCCAGCGATCATAAGCTCCTCGCCAAGTCGGGGCATCCATCCCGGACCCTGGTGTATTGGTGCTAACCAGGAATGGCATGCGGTGACAGTCACCACAAACATTGGGGCGAGGATCCCCTTGGAAATCTCCTTCGATGTGAAACAACTTGAATCCGGTTTGTGCTCGCTCCGAAACTTCGTTTGTGTAGGCCCTACGCTGAGCAGGCGGATAGAGGACACTTAACAAGAACGTGGCCATGTCATCTCGCTCTTGGGCCGAAAGCGAGCCTTCCTTGCCTTCGTCATTCTTCTCTTCCGAGCCAACCATCATCATCGTGGACGCGAGGCCGCCGTCGATAAGGTGTCGAGTGGTTGTTTCCGGTCGATTTACATCGCTGTTCGGCTCATCTTGCCCGTAGATATTTCCGCTATTATTCCCGCCATAAGGATCCCCAGGAATTCCATCCCAGTGGAAAGGCGCGGTATCACGCAATCCACGAATAGGCATCGTCGAGCGTGGCATAATTTGATTGCCCCCAGTGACGACGGGCGTCTTCAAAACCCAGAGCAGTTGATCTGTATGACCGTCAGGGTGACAGCTTGCACAAGAATACGTTTGAGTCGTCGAAGCAGCCGCAGTGTTGAATGCTATCCGACCTCGCTTTACTGCTGGTAGGGTCGGATCTTCCAGTTCAATTGTTTTCAAAACCTTAGGTTTGGACAGATCGCTCAAATCGACATGCGAAACGGAGTTGCCGACCGCATTGTGGACCCAAGCACTCAAACTGCCAGAATTCTCGTCTAAGCTTATGCCGCGCGGCACGGCCCCCACTTCGACTCGACCGAGGACTTCGCCAGACTCAGCATCCACCGTGAATAGTAGATCGGATCCAGCGGCGGAGCAAACCAACACTTTGTCATCGGCCGTGACTTCAATCGCAAAGGGCGTCGCAAGTGCTTCACCTTTGGCTGGTTGCTCTGGCGGAAGCGGTTCCAACTCAATGAAGCTCGTCCCTGTCTTATCGCCTTCGAAATTCACACGTGTGATTTGATTCAAAAAGGCGCGGTTTTCTAATTCCTTGAGCCCGTGTTTCTTTGTCCCCGACTTGCCGTTTGCGTCGTTGCGAGCATCCGTTTGAGCAACAAAGACCTGCCCCTTCGAATCCACGGCCAACCCAAAGAGCAGCGTACCCAAAGTGTCGACAACATCGACCAATTTGTCGGTCTCAGTGTCGAAGACGAACATATCACGGTCGGGAACTTCTGGATGCTTGATAACATCAACCACGTGGCCAATCGACAAGACATTGTTCACACGAATGGAATGCTCGTACGCATCAAAGGTCTCAAGCCCCTCTTCGAAAGGCTGGCGACCACCAGATAATTGGGTCTTGTTATTGGATTCGAACGGAATGACATAGAGCTTGCCATTACGGACCTTAATCGCCCTCGGATCCTGAGCAGAAATATCCAAACGTTTCATAACTTGTCGCGCCGCGACGTCAACCACTGCAATCTTGTTTTCCGACGACAAGGCCACATAAGCCTTTTCGTCACTAGCAAATGCAATTCCAACTGGCTCATCAAATCGCGTTGCTTTAGTCTCGGGATTGATATCCTGAATGGTTGCTACGACATGAAGATACGTCGAACTCTCTTTATCGGTGTCAATGACACTAACGGAGTCAGAGATATGATTCGCAACCCACAACTCCTTGCCATCGGGTCGCGCCGCCATACTTACTGGGTCCACACCAACAGAAATCCGCTGCAACACCTTATTAGAATCAACATCGATAACGTCCACCGTATCGGATGGTGTGTTAACGACAAAGAGTTGCTTCCCTATCTGCGTCAATGGCGAGGCATGGGGACTCAAAAACGTTGGATGCCCAACAGTCGGCATCTCCGTTAGCAGCGTCGTTGGCTTTACATCGCGAGAGTTAGGGCTCTTGGCTGATGCAGTTTTGTTGCCGCGCGAGTGTACTGATTATTTCAAAAAGTAAAAGCGAAGGACGAGATCTGGCAAACTTCCCAGCACCTTGGAATTGGTTTTTTCAGCACTCATATGTGCACGTGCGCGTGCGTTCGTGGGGTGTTGCGTGAGTGTGTGTAAAGTGCGTGTTTGGATGGGCATAGAAGTGTGAAAAGTGGGCGGATGCGGGATTATGTATGTGAGTGTATTGTCTCTGATGGAA
>JBCCEO010000195.1:0-11315 GCA_039030255.1 Planctomycetota bacterium
GATCAACTCATGTCTCAGTGGTTCGATACTCAAGCCGGAGTTCCCTTGCAAGCCAGCGGAAGTTTTTCTGAAGAATCAGGGTTGTCTTGGCGCACTACGACAAAACGATCTGTGGATTTACTTGGTTCAAATCGGCCTATAGTAACGCTCGAAGTCTTTGGGCGATTGCACAGTAGTACTCAATCTTTGGTTGAACTCGAAGTGGTTGCGGGAGGAAATGCTGCGCCATGAATCGATTTCAAACTAGAGTTTTTGGCGAGATCAAAACTGGCGGATTTAGTCTGATTGAACTCATTGTCGCATTGGTTTTGACCAGCATTCTGGCCGTTGCCGTCTTAGGCGTTCTACGATCCGTGATCCGAAACAAGCCAAAAAGCAATCAAGTTGTTAGCAATCTGGTTTTACAGCAGTTGAGTCAAGATCTATGCAATGCCGAAATCTACCGCGTTGCATCTGGACGACTGGAATTGGCAGGTGCTTTGTCCGAAGATCCTGTCGGAACGGCAACGTGCAGCTGGGCAGAGGTTCAGTATTCGGCACGAAAGGTGCTCGTAGATAGGCAGCAGCGAAGCGTGCTTTATCGAACGACCAAAGCGGGAAACTCGGGTTTTCCAAATCGCTCGAAGCAAGCAGCTGAGCCGATGTGGCTCGGAGTGGGAACCATCGTCATAGATTCGACTTACTTGGATGATTCGATACAGAGGGTGCCGAAAAATATGTCCGCCGCAGGCTGGAAGGCGTTGAGCCCATCGTTTCGGGTTGTATTGACGGACGAAGAAAGCCGTATTCTGCACTCCGAATGGATCTATCGATAGGAATTTGAAGGTTTCGTGGCACGCTCGCATGTAAGTAGAAGTCTTAGCAAGTGTCGCGCTAGAGCTCCGCGCGATGGATACGTGCTGATGCTTGTGCTCGTCACCTTGGTTCTGGCAGCGACCTTGCTTGTCCAGTTGTCCTCGGCTTCACTCAGGAAGCAGTCAGAATCGCTAGAAGCGCAAGCGGCACTTCAGACGAAATGGGCCCGGCTGAGTTGCGAGCGAGCGGCGCTTTCGCAAGCCTCCCTCTACTTTGAGGCTCTCGAGCAAACAAGGAGGCGTCCGTCACAAAAGCCGGAGAGTTCCTCCTCCCCACTGAGTCAGACGCGACAAGAAATTATGCTGGGCTCCTGTCGCTTGCAGTTGCTGGTCGCCGATGAGAGCGCGAAGGCGAATTTGAACAGCTTGGCGCAGATTTCGCCCGCGAAGACACATCTGCTGTCCAAGCAACTGATCGAGCCGCGTTACGTACCCGACCTGAAGCCTTTTCCATCCTTTCCACTTCGGTATCTGGGCGATGTAGTGGATATGAGTGCATTGAACGCAAGGCATGGAAATGTTCGCGTGGTGGCTGAAGTGGCTCAGAACGTCTCGATTTGGAGTCAATCACTTAATATCCATCGAGCTTCTGACCGCGTGTTGAGGGAAGCAATCGCTGTAGTCGTTCCAAAAGGTAGAGCCGATAGTTTCGTTGAGTCTTTACGAGACTCGCCCAACTCGGGTTTGGCAACGATTTTGCGACGGACGATAAAGAACAAGGAAGAGCAAAATCAACTAACATCGATACTCAGTGATCGCTCCGATTGTTTTTCGGTCTGGGTCGAATCCATGGATTCCAAAGGAAACCGTGGGCTGAGTTTTCGGGTGCAACGCGTGAACGCCGAGGGCGTCATCGAGAATTACAGTTTCGTGTTTTAAGCGAACTCATTCATGAACCGTGAAACTACAAACCTGATTGGTCTGCTCATGATTGTCGCTGCAGTTGCAGTTGCTGTCTGGAGTGTTTTTTGGCCATTGCCTACTCCCAAGCCCGGGCCGACGCAATCCAAAAACATTGCAGCTGGACAGTCAGTGTCTCTAGGTAAGAATGAAGTTGCCGCTGGTGCTTCAGCACAGGTTGATTGGCAAAGAAAGCTTCAGTCAGACAAGCCGCAGAAAACGGCAGACGTCGATCAATCAAAAGAGCCTGCTAAAACTAACACTCAGTCTGATTCGAAATTTAGGCTCGTAGGCACAATGGTGGAGCAAGGGAATTCTTTCGCATTGGTCCAAGACCGAGAAGGGACCATGGATCTGCAGCCAGTTGGCGGAGAGCTTCGGCTCCAACCGCCCGGCGCGATGATCGAGAATATTGAATCGCATCTTGTCGTCCTTATGCGCGGTAAAAATCGTACTTATCTGAAGCTGAAAGCAGCCTCAGTGCCAGGTGCAACGCAGGCTTCTGAGGTTGATTCTGAGAGCTCAGCGTCCATCTCAAATGAAATGCAGGATGAGGAACCCGAGTTCTCGAGTCTGGAAGAAGAGCTAGATTGGCTCAACGGAGAATTCGATGAGGCTACAGATGAAATGTACGACGACATGGATTCTGTGACGGACGATCTCAAAGACGCTGCAATGGAATCGGCTCCTCCTAGTCAAGCGAATCCAAGCAAAGACTAGGTATGGCTAAAGCAAAGGCAGTTCTGGTTCAGCGTGAAGATGCTTGGTTTTTGGCGCTCGCGGAGCGTACTGAGTTTTCGCAATTGGAGCCGATCTGCGATTCGCAGGCAGATCCAGCCGAGTTGGCAAGTGCTGTAGTGCAACGACTTGCTTCCACCAACGGCCGTGTATTTCAACTTGCCGTTTTGGTGTCCTCGTCCCGCGTGTTTCACTCCAGCTTTCCAGCATCGGAAATCGGAGGCGCGAAGAACTCCAAAGCAATACCTTATCGGCTTGAAGCCGATCTGCCGTTGAGTGCTGAAGAACTGTTGGCCGATTGGTCCTTTGGTGAAGACCAAAGTGTTAGCGGGTTTGCCATGGATCGTTCATGGATCAATGCGCGAATTCTGGCATTAGTGGATCAGGCGAAAGAATCGGGCTTCCAGGTCGAAGTTGGATTGCTTAGTGCTCGGTCTCTAGCCACCTGCCAATCACTCGTCGAGCAGGGTAGGGTACCAGAATCTTCAATTCTCTTGATCGAGAATGCGGACAAGATTGAGATGTTCAAGCTTGAGTCCAAGGTGCCGACTCAGTGGCGGATTATGCATTCCAGCTCAAGTGTGGCTGAGTGGAAGCTCTTGCTTGCGGACTCGAGCGATCCCGTTTTCATCCTGAACAGTAGCGAGCCGAATGACTGGGCACAGAATCTTGATCGCCCTACAACTCTGCTGGGGGACAATCAAGAACAACTAGCTCTCAAATGTGCCAGCAGGCTACTCGCCCGACCACGGCTCGCATGGATTAATTTTGCGCGTGATGCATCCTTGGTCGGCGGTGGCGATCAGGTTCAGCAGAATTGGAGCCGCCTTCTGACGGTGGCAAGTGTTTGTGTTTTGCTTGTCGCTGGCGCCATCTTTTATCGCAGCTTTCAGTTGAAGGCAGAAACAGCACGTCTGCAGGCCGAGCAAGGCGTCGTTTTTACGTCTACTTTTCCTGGGCAACGGCAGCCTGCAGCGATCCTGAGGCGGTTTCGAAGCGAGTACGCCAAGACAGTGGGCGCGCGAGCAACAAACTCAGCAGAAGTACAAACACCTCAAGAAGCGATTCCAATCCTTGGGGAATTGGTTGCTTCCCTGCCGCTGAATATTCCATTTGCTGTCAGCGAATTGCGAGTCGAGGATGGAGCCATCTACTTAGATCTGGAGATTCAAAAGCACGAAGACGCAGGTTTGATTGCCGAGGCGCTGGGAAGTGAGCGCATCCGATTGGGGCCACCGTCGACCGATTCCACAGGAGAGAAAGTGACGGCTTTGTTGCGCGGCACCCTGCAGGCTGGAGGAAAGCCATGAATTCGAACTCGTCTACAGAGCAGTTCACAAACCGCTGGTGGCTTTCAGCTGCGTTGCTTCTAACTTCTTTGGTCGTGTTTCTGTGGTGCTTGAGCGAATATCGAGCGGCAAGGCGCAATCTGTCGGTCGCAGCGGAAAACTTGGAAGAGTGCCAGGATCTGGGCGCAAAGATTGCCGCCTGGAATACTCGACCTCTTGTCGCCTCACTTGACGCAACGTCTTCGCAGGAGCTTACGCAGCAGATCACCGCGTGTGTCCGACAGGCAAACATTCCCGCTCGGGCATTGAAATCCATTTCGCCAATGGATTCTGTGCGATTAGGAAATACGGACTATAAGCAGCGGCAAACGCAGGTCCGAATCGATGGAATCGAACTTGGTCGATTGTCCGGATTTCAGTCCGCACTCAATGAGCGTGAGGGTCTCTACTTGCGAGACCTTATACTCACTCCCGGCGAAGGTACAAATGCTAGCATTGCTACCGAAGTATGGGATGCTCGGTTGACCTTGACGCAATTGATCTATTCTCCGACAAGCCAGTGAACGCCGTTTCGCGCCGCCCGCGCGATGTGAAGCGTATACGCTTTTCCGATTGAATTTTCTGAGCCTAGTTTATAGGCCGGTTATCAACGCTTTGGATGCATGATTGAGCCTCGGTTGTTTTGCCGTTTCCGTTCTTCACGAATACTTGCAGTAACTTTACTGCTGGTGAGCATCACCCATGCTGGCTGTGCACTTGCTCCCAACGAGAAGGTCGTGCGTGTTGATGCGAGTGATTTTTTTGGCGATCACGAGCTTCAGTATCGGCAAGCGATGCACGCTTATCGAAAAGGAGAGATTCCTCGGGCTAGTCGCCTTCTCGAAAAGGTGTTGCATGCCAATCCTCGCCATGCTTCTGCCCATAACAACCTAGGATTGATTCATTACGATGCCCGACAGTTGGTTCCGGCAGCTGAGCATTTTGAGCGCGCAAGTCAGCTTCGCCCGCAGGATCCGACGCCCTTAAACAACTTAGGAATGACGCTGGAGGCTGGCGGTCGAATTGAGGAGGCGATTGGTTACTACACGCAGGCGCACAGTATGCTACCCAAGCACTCACTCTACTTGGGTAACCTTTTGAGGGCGCGAGTAAGGCTTGGAGAGAACACACCAGAGCTAATTGAGGACCTCAAGTACTTGGCTTTTATTGAAGTACGACCTGCTTGGGTAACTTGGGTTGATGAAGTACTCGCACTGCGACTGAATCCTTCCTTGGATCGAGGACCTGCCGTCGATACAGATTCAATGCAAGCCAGCGATTCCGCGCCCAGCTTGGCACCAATTCTCAGTCCCGAAGACGCGCTGCCTCGCGAGATTCTCAGGGAAGAGCTTCCCAGTGAAGAGTCACTAGATTCGAGTACATCGTCCGCTACCAAGTCGACTTGGCGGCAACTCGAAGAGCAGCTACCCGTTCCGAGGCCATGATTCCGCCATTGGGGTGGTGTGTCCCTGGGATCCCAGAATAACTTTCGCGATTTTGGGCAAAATGAGGCCATCTTCAACTACCATATAGGCCTCTTCTTTCTCCTCATCTGCAAAGGAATCGGCCATGTCTAAATGTGGTTTTCTTGCGATCTTGTTCTTAGTAACGAGTAGCTTTAGCCTTCAAGCAGCGATTGTTACTTACACAGACCCAGGGCTGTTTAACGCGGCTATCGCCGGGCGAACGAACACGACCCTCAATTTCGACACAACTGCCGTCGGGACAACAATTGCCTCAGGAAGTGCATTCGGTGGTTTGACTTTCGATTACACCTGGGCGAGTGGGGAAGAGCTTCGAATCAACGACGACAACGATACGAATTCAGGGAACAACTACTTAGCGGCCTCGACGGCTACGGACGGCGAGGATTTGATTGCCGATGAAAATAACTTCACGATGACACCAGTCATGGATGCAAGTGCGTTCGGCGTTTTTGTGATCACTCAAGATGAAGCTTTTGACGGCGATTTGCGTCTGGTGAGTGGAACAAGCCAGGTCGACTTGGCTGGGCCTTCGCTTTCGACTCTAGGTGACGGTTCCCACGTTTATTTTCTGGGATTTGTGGCTAATCCTGATGAAATCCTTTCGCCGGTAAATCTTGAAGCGGACATCCTTGCATTTTTGCTTAACTACCGCGCCGATGACATCGTCTTTTCGGAGGCATTGGCACCGCCAGCTCCAGAGCCGGGCAGTTTTCTTGTTTGCACTGGTGTTCTTAGCCTGCTGAACTTTCGGCGACGCCGAGCAAGTTAATTCAAGATCCTTTGTGTCTTTGCACTATATTCGTGGAGGACCGTTTCTATCTCCACCACGCGGCGGTGGTCCACCGCGACCACGAGGTGGTGGACCTCCTCGACGCCCATTGTCGCGAGCAGCCCGACGTTCATAATTTTCAGTTCGTACGCTTCCATTCGCCTCGGTGTAGGTGAACTTCCATCCGTTAGCGCTGGTGGGCTGGTAAACAATTTTTGCTCGGCGCCCATTTAGCGTGTACGTCAGCTCGCGGACTTCGCCCTTCGTTTTGATATCTGTAATTTGGGCTCCACGCAGCGGTGGCATTCCTGGGCGAACAGGGGAGTCTTTGGGCTGTTCGACTTGATCACCGCGAAGAGTGACCTCTCCACGTAGTCCGCCATTCACGTACGGAAAAGTCTTGGTCGCATGATAGTGATATTTTCCGTTGGCATCGAATTGTCCATTGTACTGATCCAGTTTACCTACGGGAGAACCATCCGATTCTGTGTACCCGTAAATCGGGAATCCATCGAGGGCGAAGGCGATGGGGTTTCCCTTGCCGACAACTTCTTCAAGATGAACTGGGGCAATGTGGTAGTGGTAGTCGTCGCCGCGACCACAGTGGCCGCCCCATTTATCGAGCTCGCCGAGCTTGTAGGCATCTTCTCCTCGATTATTTAGGGCGCAAAAAATGGGTACTCCGTTCACGGCAATCGCGATCGCACCACGCATCGGGTTTTTTCGCACCGATATGGGATTGTCAGATAGCTTAGGACGTAGCGGGAGTGTCCAGGCGTTATTGCCCGTAAAGGGTTGTGGCAGAGGAACTTGTTGCTGCCAATTGCGAATGCCGATCATCATCGGGTGATCTGGAATAGCATTGCATTCGATGTAGAGCTGGTTGGAATCCGATCGCGTTTTAACGTTCTTGAACTTGTTGAAGTACTGAGCGATTTCAGCAGCGTTCTGGTTTGGTCTGGCAATGTAGTTTGTGAAATAGATTTTTCGTGTAGTGCTGATATTGAGTCGCGTCTCTGCTGGGAGCCTAATCTTCGTGCTGTTGGATGTGTTTTGTCGGCTTTCGGACTTGTGTGGAGCGTGGTTATGCCAGTCGTGCCCGAAGGCAGAAAGCGGGAGCAGGGCAAGTACTGCAGCTACAATTCCTCTTATTTTCAACATCATCTCGGCTTCCTTCGGGCAGCTTATTGGGCTTGCGTTCTTTTTGTATTTGCGGATTCGATACGCCAGTTTGGCGAGCACGCTTCAAGAAACGACGGGGCTAGTCTTAAATCCGCTAAATCAGTGCGTGGAGGACAGGCTGAACTACAAAAACAGAGATTGCCTTTTAGGAGCTTGTCGTCGCATGATCTTGAACAAAGGTTTTCCAGCTGGCGTACTTAGGGTCATCCAGCGGTATAGCCATAGCAGGGTTATTATTTGGCTTCGTTGGTTTGGATAGAAGTTTCATACTCGCCTGGGCCGGTGTTCTTCCGCCCTTTCGGGAATTGCACGGAAGGCAGCAGCAAACGATGTTTTCCCAGGTGGTTTTACCGCCATGAGCTCGGGGAACCACATGGTCCAGGCTCAATTGACTCAGCGGCCGTTTCTGTCCACAGTACTGACACTGGTGATCGTCCCTCGCAAAAACGCTCTTGCGATTGAATCGTACGGTTGTTTTCGGAAACTTGTCATAGCGGGTGAGGCGGATGATTCTTGGTACTTGAATTTCAAAACCAACCGCTTGGAGATAGTCCTCGTCCGGTTGTTTCTCTAGAGCTAGCAACTGACTCACCTCGCACCAGGCGTCGAATTCGTAATTCATATAGGAGCCATCTTCGATCGAGATGACTTCGGCGCAGCCGCGGTACAAAAGCGTCATGGCACGTCGAACGTTAACGACTCGAATGGCCATATAGAAGCGGTTTAGAACCAGAACGTTGCACCCAAGCGCGGAATACGAATGCGGAGTGTTCTCCGTTGCCGAGCTCTTTTTCGCCCGGTGTTTTTTGGCTTTGGGGCCACAAGCAGAATCCAAGGTCGATCTGGGCATAATACCTCTCGCCGCTGAAAACTCATCCTTGCGTATCCAGGAATGAAACTACATGACTATGATGGAGTCATTCTTGGAACTTGCAGTATTGTAGACCGTAGTCGAAGCTGAAACCACGCAGGGAGATAGGCCTGTATAAATTTCACGGCGTTTCGGTAGGCTTAGGCATCAATCCTCGCCGAATTCTTAGGCGCGAAATGTCCCTTTTCGACGATACCGATGCTTGGCGGAATCCATAGGATTTCGCGCGTTTGATCTGACAGTTCAAAATCAGTACCTAATCACTTCACTTTTTGACAGTTGGCATGCCGGAAAAAAGGGCGTCAGGTAAACAACCGCAGAAACGAAAATCAACAACTTTCCCCAGGGGAAAGCATGCTCGTAGCCGCGCGTCGAGACAGGGGTATGCATCAGGGCGTCTGCCGGAAAACCTGCCGCTAAGCCTAAGTGGAAGTGAATCGCTAGCAGAGGTAGTCGTCGCCAAACCAAGCTCGCATCCAAATCTGTTTCGTAAGCGTCTGGTTCGAATACAGGGAAAGCCGCAAGTCGGGGATTGGGTAAGCGTCGTTGTCGAGCAGGAGCACGAGGAAACAGGCGAATTCCTTCGATCGCAGCTTGGTTACGGATGGTACAACCCCAAGTCGGAAATCGCGGTGCGAATGGTAAAGTGGTCTGATGGAATGCCAGACGACGCGTTCTGGACTCAGCGAATGGAGCGAGCTGTTTCCTTGCGTTGCAAAGAATTGCTCTTGGATCGCGAAGTCGATTGTTATCGCGTGTTGCATGCGGAGGCGGATGGCGTACCGGGTTTGGTCGTCGATCGTTTCGGCGACTGTCTCAGTGCTGAAGTCTTTTCGGCCGCTGTCGCACCAAGGGCTCGTCAAATTCTACAAGGGCTTCAGCAGTTGCTTGGTACGGAGCATTGGCTTATCCAGCCGGGCCCTCATCTCCAACCGCAAGAAGGATTTCAATTACGATCAACTCGTAGTCAACGACTACCATCGCAGCTACAAGTACACGAAGGTGACGTCCAGTTCCTAGTTCGATTTGCGGATAGCCACAAAACTGGTTTTTTTTGCGACCAACGAGAAAACCGCGCAAGACTCGCTGAATTTACTCGCGGAAAATCGGTGCTCGATCTTTGCTGTTACACCGGAGGATTTTCAGTTTCTGCCGCCAAAGCAGGGCAAGCAGAAAGTGTGATTGGCGTCGACTTGGATGCGGCCCCCTTGGAAATCGCACGTCGTAACGCAGCAATCAATCAAGTCAAAGCGAAGTTTACGCAAGCAGATGCTTTTGCATACATGCGAGACATGCTCCGTGGGGGCAAGCAATTCGATGTTGTTGTGCTTGATCCCCCCAAGTTGATTCGCAATCGATCCGAGCTGGAGGAAGGAACAAGAAAGCACTTTGACTTAAATCGTTTGGCCATGCAGCTCGTGCGTCCCGGAGGAATTCTGTTGAGTTGTTCCTGCGCAGGGCTGCTTCACACTGCCGACTTTACGCGACTAGTGCGAGCGGCTGCCAGGAATGCATTTTTGCCTACTGACTTCAATCCCAATCCCACGCCGCGCGACATGCAGATACTGGCACACTCTGGGGCTGCGGCTTGTCACCCCGTTGCCGCAAACTGCCCAGAGACAGAATATCTCAAGGCTATGTGGCTACGTTTGTAATTTGGTTGTCTTGACCGACTCAAATGCGGTATCGACAATCAGATAGCAACAATACATCTCGAAAACGAATGAAACGAAAATGAGTATTGCGGATTCCACCTCGAATGCAGCCCAGCAGCCCGACCAGCGAGGGAGATTTGGTGATTTTGGCGGTCGCTATGTGCCAGAAACGTTGACTCGGGCGCTCGACGAGCTGACGGCAGAGTACGATGCGGCCAGAAAGGACGCCAGTTTTCAAGCGGAGCTTGATGAGCTACTTAGAACCTTTGTGGGGCGAGCTTCGCCCTTGTATCATGCCAAAAGGCTAAGTGACTTGGCAGGCGGAGCCCAAATCTGGTTCAAACGAGAAGACTTGAATCACACCGGCGCCCACAAGATCAACAATACGCTGGGCCAAGGCTTATTGACGTTGCGCATGGGCAAGACGCGTGTTATCGCGGAAACGGGTGCAGGACAACATGGAGTTGCGTCGGCAACCGCTTGTGCCCACTTTGGTCTGCCCTGTGTGGTGTACATGGGCGCCGAGGATGTACGCCGTCAAAAGCCCAATGTTTTCAGTATGAAACTAATGGGTGCAGAAGTCCGACCTGTGGAAAGTGGATCTAAGACCCTGCGGGATGCTGTCAACGAAGCCATGCGCGATTGGATGGCTTCAGTGGAGCATACTCACTACATCATCGGTTCCGTCATCGGTCCCCACCCCTTCCCGATGATGGTACGCGACTTTCAATCTGTCATCGGTCGCGAAGCGCGGGAGCAAAGTCTGAAGGAGTTTGAGCGATTGCCGGACACGGTGGTGGCCTGCGTAGGAGGTGGATCCAATGCTGCCGGTATGTTCTACCCTTTTGTGGAAGACAGCGAAGTCAAATTGGTTGGTGTAGAAGCAGGTGGTCTTTCGGCCGATCCTGGCCAAAACGCTTCCCCGCTCACTCATGGAGCTCCTGGGGTTCTCCATGGCAGCTACAGCTACGTGATGCAGGATGAAGACGGCCAAACATCCCCGGTGCATAGCGTTTCTGCAGGATTGGACTACCCGGGTGTAGGGCCAGAGCACAGTTTTTGGAAGGACTCCAATCGGGTTGAATATACCGAGTGCCAAGATGGCCAGGCCTTGGAGACTTTTGATAAAGTTGCGAAGACCGAGGGAATCCTGCCCGCACTGGAGACTTCGCATGCGGTTGCTAAGGCGATGGATATCGCGGCAACGATGGACCGTGATAAGATTGTATTGGTTTGCTTGAGCGGTCGGGGCGACAAAGATGCTGCCGAAATCGCGCGTCTGCGAGGCCAAGACTACTAGCCAATTGAAACCAAGTTCGCCACTCTAAAATGATTCGCTGAAAACTATGTCCGCCGTCGACGAACGTTTTGCACAACTCCGCGCAGCAAATAAGAAAGCCTTTGTTCCTTTCGTTACTGCGGGAGATCCTTCTCTTGACTTGACCGCCCGCGTGTTGCAAAAACTCTCAGAGTGTGGGTCAGCTGTGGGCGAAGTTGGAATTCCGTATTCCGATCCGATCGCAGACGGTCC
>JBCCEO010000196.1:0-11191 GCA_039030255.1 Planctomycetota bacterium
ATGGAGGTCTACGGCCACGAATACGCCATGCACTTCCCCTGGCACGAATGGCCCGAAGGCCGCGACCGCAAGCTGTCGCCGATCCATGACAAGCTGAAAGAGCTCGGCGGCCAGATGGGCGCCTATGGCGGGTGGGAGCGGGTGAATTGGTTCGCGGGCCCCGGCGACGACAGTCTTCAGATCTTGCCCGATGACTTGCCGCTTTTGGGAAATCAGTCTGGAACACTATTCAACCCCGCCACACAAACTGTCATTCCGACTTACAGTGACCAATTGATCGGCGGTAATGGCGACGACCAAGTTCTCTTCTTGGGCGGCGATCTCGACCGGAATGGAGTCGAGGTGCCTGACTTTGTCTCGTTGCGATATAACACTGGACTGCATCGCTACGAGTTGACTAGTCTGGTGTGGGATGTGGCGACTCAAGGCTTTATGACCAAGACAATTGAAGGTGGTTACGCGGATGGTGCTATCGTCTACCAGCAGCAATACGCCTACTATCAAACTCGCGAAGTAGAGCGAACCGTGATCGACACACGCCGTGGGGACGACGTAGTGCGAGCCGACTCGGCGTTTCAGTTCTTACCGGTGGACACGAGCGTGACGCCGCCTGCGGCCGATGCGTCTCAAGCTTCGCTGTTCGAAGAATGGGGTATCGACTTAGGCGACTTCGAACAGGGTGGGCGAATCGTTGGATTGGACGTTCGTGGTGGCGATGGCGACGACATCCTATTCGGAGGAGCTTTTGCGGATCGGATCGATGGCGGCGACGGTGCCGACATCATTGTCGGCGGAGGAGGCAGCGATGAGATTTTTGGGGGCCCGGCGAATGACGAATTGCTCGGTGGTAGGCAGCAGCCAACGCAAGCAGGCTATCCCTATCCCAAACATACAGACAGTCTAACGGAAGCCTTCCGATTCGAGATGGCTACTCCGCAACTTGTCCTTCCTCCACCTGCGGGAATTCCCGGTGTCGACTTGCACGGTTCCGATCCTATCGACTTGAGAAACACCTTTGCATTGCATGGATCTGCACCGAACGAGCGCCTGTCAGAATTCAATCTGATCGGTGATTTCAACGGCGATCAGCAGGATGACTTCATCGTCAGCGGCCAGAACTTCAGCTACATCCTCTTCGGTCCGGTGCATCTCTACGCCATCGAAAACGTGGCGGAATACGCCGAGATCGTGATCGATCATGCCGCACTGGGACGACCTGGTGAGAAGTCTGGTGATCTCAACGGCGACAGTTTAGCCGATCTCGTCTTCTCGCGTTACGAAGCCCCGCAAACCGTCATTACCGCCGTATTTGGGAAAGACACGGTTGCCACTGGACAGCCTTGGCCACGTGAGTGGAACCGTTTGTTCGTTGACGCCTTCCTCGATGACCAGAACAGCATGACGCTGCAGGTCAATTCTGCTCAATTGAGCTCAGAGGAACTCTCACTGCAGATTGCGCATGTGAGTGATACACGGCAGGCGGACCTGATTTTGACTTCGTCCAAAGCCGAGTTGAGTCCCGTCACCAATGTTGACTCAAGTTTCAGCGGCTACACGGACTTGAATGACGCCGTGGAATTCAATGGCGCGTTGTACTTCGGAGCCAAAGCCAACAACTTAACCACTGCAGGCCTGTATAAGTACGATGGAAGCAGCCTTGCGATCGTCTCTGGGACCGCGGGCTTCAATCCAGCAAATCTGCTTGTCCTTAATGAGACGCTCTATTTTCTTTCGGGCGGCAACATGTACCGAATGAGTGCGCAAAGCGGGGGAATTGAACAAGTCAACAATCTGACTGATATTGATCAGATGCATTTGTTCCACTCGGTGATTCTATACACGCGGTTTAGCAACGACCTTGCTTATACGTTCAGCGGAACGACAACACAGTATGAGTTCGACGCCACAGATATGGCTGATTTCACGGTCGTTGAAGATCGAATTTACTTCACTGCTGGGCCAATTGCAGACCGTGATTTGTATTACTGGGACGGCAGGGATGACATGGGGACGCGAAAGAATGCCTTCAAGATCGAGGTAAATCCCTACGGCTCAGCCAATCCTGGCTCATTGACGGAATGGAACGGAGTACTCTACTTCGCTGCAGAACACAGAGAAACAGGCAACGAACTATGGCGAGTTCCCGCGTCCACCAATACGCCAGAGCTTGTCGCGAACATTATTCCTGATCCGCCTGTGGGTGATGGACCTGCTTCGTCGTCTTTCCCGCGTCAACTTTTTCCGTTCAAGGAGCATCTCTATTTGACGGCACAAGTTGGTTCAGAGGGTCGTGAATTGTGGCGTTATGACCCAGCTACAAATTCAGCAGAGTTATACGCAGACCTGCTACAAGATGGTTCTTCTGACCCACAGCTATTTGCTGAATGGAATGGGTATCTTTACTTTGGCGCTCGAGACGCAATTGATCCCGGTGGTGAAAATGAGCCTCGATACTTGTGGCGTACGGATGGAGCTTCAGGAGTAGAACTAGTTGATACATCGGTTGGGCTAAGTAGTAGAACGAACGGAATCATCTTCAACGACCAACTGTATACCAACAAGTTCGAAGCATCGCCAAACGTCAGCGGCTCAGGCATATGGAAATTGAATCCGCAGCACAGGACTTATGTACTGCAGGATTTAGAGCCGGGATCGGAACTGGAGCATCGGCAGGATGGCAGCAGCGATCTGTCTATTGCGGTCACATTTGTTGGTAATCTTGACATTCTGCCTTCGGAATCCAGGCTGACAGCGACCGATTCAGGTGATGTCAACGGTGACGGCCTCCGGGATCTGTCTTTCTCCGGGACGGATGGCCTTCACCTGGTTCTTGGATCACCCAACTGGACCGACCTTGAAATTGGTTCATCAAGTCAAATCATCTCACTCGCAACTCGGGCACCCTTCACAGTCGGTGATATCAACCGTGATGGCTATGATGAGGTGGCCGTTCAGGTTAGCAGCAAACTCGAGTTCTATTCTGGCTCGGCATCGTTCACGGATATAGCTAAGAATATTGAGATCACCGTTGGAGACGATCCGGTTTCGGCAGCAACGGGCGACTTCAACGGCGATGGCCAAGTTGATCTGGCGATTGGTACCATTCACGCGAATACCGTCCAGGTTTTTTGGTCCATTGAAGACAAGGCAAGCCAACTAGAACTCGCTGATGCAGATATCACCTTAACGCACCCAGATAGCGATTTTGGCACACTATCTCGAACACCAGGATTGGACCTCAATCAGGATGGTTTGTCGGACTACGTCATCGGTGCCGGATTACAAGATACATCCTTCGGAGTAGACTCAGGGTCCGTCTACGCAATCTACGGGGGCCGGCCGATAATCGACATGCTACCTGCAGATTTCATCGATCTCTCTAACCTCTCGATTCCGGGAAGCGGTTCGTTCCTGGCAGATCGGGGTACCGGAGCGACGATTCGATTCGCTGATGGCGATCAAGTATTCTCATTGCCAGCAGGCGAACAAAGATGGTTCCGCTTCTCGACCTTGGGTGACGGCAAGGGCGGTAACTCGATTGTATTTGACATCTCCGCGGGCGACGTCGTTGCAGACCTTATTGATATCCAAGGCATTGTTCTGGCGTCCGGGCTGCGAGCAGTTGACTTACGTGCGGTCGAAGCCGGAACGTACTATTTGCGCGTATTTGAAAAGGCAGGGGCAGCCGCTTCGTTTGCGATTGAAGTTAATGCACCGATCCGTGGGCAAACACACGAGTCGAGTACTTTGCCGGATCGTGATGTGATTCATGGTGGAGATGGCGACGATTGGGTCGTTGGCAACAACGATATGGATCGCTTGTTTGGAGGTAGCGGGGCGGATACCTTCAGCGGTGAACCGGTCGAGATCCGCGATCGCGATGTGGCCGACACGGCGGGCAGTCAGCCAGCCGTCAACGTGTCCGAACTATCCTACGTCGATTTCGCTAGATCATTGGATCCAAAAATTGAAATTCCAGACCCAGGACTGCGTGCCGCCGTTGCCGAGAGTTTGGGGCTTCCGGTTAGCGCCGGTCCCAGCGACGCAAGCATCGTGCATCAAGATTTCCGCGCTTCACAACTTGCTTCGATCGTTAACCTCGATGCATCGCAGAGATATATTGACGATCTGACTGGAATTGAGCACCTCGTGAACTTGCAGAGCCTAAATCTATCAGGAAATCGGCTCGGACAATTCAATGAAGATGCAGTGGATCGGAGCGGACAGGGGCGACATGGCACTTATGGCGCTGGTACGGCAGCACCAACGCCGGCCATCGAGGATGGACATCGCGTGCTTGCGTTCGATGGTACAGACGTTGTCATCGTTGATGATGCACCCGAGCTGGATCCGGGTACCGGTGCCTTCAGCGCCTCGGCCTGGATTAAAGTGGACAACGCGGCTCACAGACAAGACATCCTAGGCAAGTTCGAGACCCAAGCAGAGACTTACACAGGCTGGGTATTACGCTTGAGTCAGTCAGCTGGAGATCGCAAACTGCACCTTATATTGAGCCAGGGGAATTCTTCCAATTCCCGAATCGATATCCGAGGTGAATCTGCTCTCAGCGATAACCAATGGTACCACGTCGCCTTTAGCTACAACGGAAATGGCTCTACTAGTGGTGTGACCTTGTACGTTGACGGCAAGCCAGAGTCTGGCACGGGTACAGGTAATGCGGTAGGTGCTGTACGCACCACCGTCCCAATGGCCATTGGCAGTACCGGTGGCGTTTCCAATCAACCGGCCATTCCGTTTGCCGGCAGCATGCGCGAAGTGACCGTTTGGAATCGAGCGTTGGCGGATACCGATCTCACGTCGTTAATGCAGGCCATGTTGTCAGACACGACCAGCTTGGCGGGCCACTGGCGACTCAACGATGCTGCTGGATCTGTGATGCCCCTTGAACAGATCATGCCCCGAAGATCGACAAGCGGGCCACTCTCTGGTGAACAAGTTGGCTTGAGCCATCTACAAAGCCTGCGACTGGATGGCAACTCAGACCTTTTCAACATAACGATGTTGGCTGACATCCCGGATCTTCGTGAACTTCAACTGGTAGACACGCAGGTTGCTGTCACTAATGTAGCTGGAGATCCCACGACCGCAACGCTGGCAGAGTTGAAGGCGTTGGAGATTCTTACTTGGCCATCGCCTGCAGCATCCCGGAATCTGGTATCGGACGAAAACAACAACGATTCACGAGACGATGGAGTACATGTCGTTGCGTCAAACAATGAATATTACCCCGAACTCGTTCGCAATGTCGCGCCGACCATCTCAAATGAGCCCGATCTGAATCGGGCAAACGGCAACGAAGGAATTCGCGAAGGCCAGGCACTCAGCCTAAGGCCGAAGGACGTCGAGCTCGGGTCGTGTGAATTGCTCGTGGATGACATCGTCGTGGATGAGTTGCGTGTTGACGACGCTCGAACAGCGGACCTAAACAACTTAAGTGTTCAAGCCTCGATCACAGACGCGCACGGAACAACCAAGAACCTGACCCCTTCGTCGTTGCAATTTGACGGTGTTGACGACTTCCTGACCACTCCTCTCCAGCTAGATCAATCCGAGAGGAGTAGCGGAGCCACTCTCGAAGCTTGGGTGAAACCAAGCAACAGCGCGAATCCGTTTGAGTTCGTTTTCTACACCAGTGACTTTAACGACAACGATTGGGCCTTATTCCACAATGGGACGAACTGGTTGTTGTGGAACGGAGAATCAAACATCGTCGTTGATACGGGAAAGGCCGTTGACATAGACCAATGGCAGCACGTCGCGGCTATTTTTGATCCAGCTTATGGCGGCGTTCGATTTATCAAGAACGATGAAAGCGAGTTCCAACAGCAGGGGCTTGGCTTTGATGAAAGCACAGTTGCCCTTGAAATTGGTCGCAACCGCTTCCTGCAAGCACGCTACTTTGAAGGCCTGATCGATGAGGTGCGCGTGTGGAATCGTCCCCTGTCTCGCGAAGAAGTCGTTGCGCAACGTAACCAACAATTAGCTTCGAGTACTCCCAATCTAATCGCTGACTGGAGCTTCGACGAAGGTTTGGGCGATGTGTTACGAGATAGTACGACTAGCAGCCAAGACTTGCGACTTAGCGAGTCTGGACCACAATGGTCTACCATGGTTCCTGACGTGGGTTCTGATCCATCCGTGGTGGTGATCCCGAATGAGGGCATCTATACCCTCAACATCACGGTATCTGACGGCGACGGAGGACATGTCTCAACCCAGTCCGACTTTACTGCCGCGAATGTGACGCCGACGATTGCGGGGCTTCAGGATCGCGATGCTGTTGCAGGAGAAAACATCTCGTTTACACCGGATGTGTCTGATCCCGGCAAGAACGATCCACTGAGTTACCGTTGGTTAGTAAGGAGCAATAATAGCGATGAAGTACGCTCGTCAGAACAGGCCATTCTCCAATTCACTCCTCAGTTCTCGGGAATTTACGAAGTCCAGCTGACGGTGACAGACCCGGCTGGCGACTCGGACTCGCAAACGGCGACCGTCACGGTTAAGCCATCGCCAAGGATTGCGATACTCGGCGAACCCGACGAACTGCAAGAAGGGCAGTTAATTCGACTAAGTGCTGCAGGGTCCAGTCCGCTCAGCCCCATTGCCGATCGCGTTTATGCGTGGACGGTTCGAGACGAACTTGGACAACTGGTCGAATCCGGTTCCCAACAAGAGATGGAATTCGTGCCAACCAACGACGGCACGTACACGTTTGAACTGACGATCACGGACACTGTCGTCGGTGGGGCGCCCCTTTCGTCCTCAACCTCGATTCACCAAGTCATTTTAAACGTGCTCCCAACCGTTGAATTGGAGACATTCGGAAATCTGGTGGAAGGAAATGAGATCACAATGACTGCGATCATCGCGGATCCAGGATCGGATGACCAATTGCAGGTGGATTGGACCATCACTAGCGAGGGAGAGGTCGTCGCGTCCGGTGTCGGTGAAGCATTCGATTTCACTCCTTCCAAGGATGGGCATTACGATGTGCTTCTTGAAGTACGCGATTCAACAGGTGGAGGGCCCGTCACAGCCGCGAAGAAACTGACCATTCTGAACAGCCCGCCCATCGTCGATGCGGGCGATGACTTGACCGTTAGTGAAGCCCACATCGTTACATTGACAGGAAATTTCATCGAAGCCAACGCACAGGAAGGTCCCTTCCGCGTCACATGGGACTTCGGCGACGGAACGGAACCAGTCATCGGTGCACAAGCCAACTTCGGAGCCTTGCCCGCGCAAACCCACGCTTATGCCAACAGCGGCGTCTATACAGTCACGCTGACTGTCACCGACGCCCAGGGAACGGCAGGCTCCGACCAAGTCCAAGTAACCGTCAATAACACTGCACCAATCCAACTGACACTAGATGCCAAAGATCAAGGCATCCGGGGTGAAGCCTGGACTCTTTCGGGAATGACGAGCAGTGTTCTCATTGGCGACAACGGAGAAACTCTTTCGGGTACCATCGAATTTGGGGACGGCACGGGTGCAGCATTGGAGATCAAACCCACTGGCGCTGAAAATGGCCTGATGCACTTTGATTTTTCGATCGATCATGTCTATTCCGATTCGGGAGACTATGAAGGCAAGGTTGTGATCTTCGACGATGACGGTGGTGAAATCAGCCAAACGTTTTCTACAAGCATCCACGCGGATGGCGACGGCGTATCCGATCCAGACGAAGACGGAGCCTCCGTGGACGGTGATCGCAACCATGATGGACTTGCCGATCGTCTGCAGGCCGACGTGGCTTCCTTGCGGAATCAGAATGGAGACGTGTTCACTGTGGAAGCTACGGTTGAAAAGAACCAATCGGCAACCCTCGGCAGCGTCGCTTTCGTGGACCAAGACACTTCGGGACTACCGTCGGGTGTTACTCTTCCTCATGGTACGATTGGCTTTGAAGTACATGGACTTCCAAGTGACAAAGCGATCGACATAACGATCCTTCTGCCTGAAGATTCGGAAGCAAATAGCTTCTATCTGTTTGGCAGAGGAAACGGCTCCGCCAACGAAGAATGGTATTTGTTTGATTTTGATGGGCGTACTGGCGCTGAGCGACGCGACGATCGCATCATCTTGCACTTTGAAAGCGGGCAAAGAGGTGATGACGGTTGGCTGACCGATGGAGTACTCAAGGTCGTGGGTGCTCCCGCAGTTAGCACAGAGCCTCCTCCGACAGCAAATGCGGGAACAACCTATCAGGTTGAAGAAGGAAGCGTTTTGCAGTTAGATGCAGCCGATAGCGAAGGAGTTGGACTTTCTTACCAGTGGGATCTAGACGGCGATGGAGTCTTTGGAGAGACAGGTGCCGATGCACAGTTCGGAGACGAGGTCGGGGTGAAACCAACTTTCACGGCAGCAAATCTGAGCGGCCCCATGACTGCTCGGATCGCTGTCTTGACCACCGATGCCAATGGAAAACGTGACGCGCAATACAGCACGATAACCGTACTCAATGTTGCCCCAAGCTTCACGCTGCCCGAGAATCAAACAACGCTTGAAGGAAACTTGTTTACGATCGATTCACTTGCAAGTGTATTCGATCCCGGACAAATCGGCGGCGATACTCTCGGTTATCAGATTGACTGGGGTGATGGTTCATCGGTGGAACAAGGCACATTCCCACCACCAGTGCTAAGCCATATCTATGCCGATGATGGCACGTATTCGTTGACCATCTCAGTCGAAGATAGTGATGGTGGTATTACGACGGAAACAACCACTGTCTCCGTTAGCAACCAGGCCCCAAGCCTAACCCTGGTCGGGAACCAATCTGTGAAGGAGGGCAGTCTGCTAGCGCTTTCGACCATCGGCCAATTCGAGGACGCGGGTTTCGACAATTTCAACCATCTGGCTGGACCTACCCAAGAGGTCTTTATCTATGAGATAGATTGGGGAGACGGTTCCGTAGACATTGGTTCTGCTCCAATCACTTCCAGCGGTCGAAGCGGTCATCCCACAATCGGAACCATTTCGGGGCAGCACTACTACGGTGACGATGGGATCTACACTGTCGTTGTTACACTCACGGACGACGACGGAGGAACAGCTAATGCATCTTTCGATGTCACTGTGGAAAACGTTGCACCGTCGCTGAAGCCTCACTCCGATGTTGTCGCAACCGAAGGAACGCTATTGGAACTACCTCGTCTAGGTGAGTTTGTTGATCCAGGATTTGACTTACTTTCCCATCCCGACGGTCCGCGATTTGAGTCCTTCACTTACTCCATCGATTGGGGCGATGGAACATCCATGGAATCAGGTAGTGCTTTGGTCGATCGTTATGGTCTAGGTGGCGTGCCAACACTTGGGTCATTTTCGGGCAATCACACCTATGCGGATGATGGAGTCTATCAAGTCACTGCATGGATAAGCGATGATGAAGGAGCTTCACACGAAATAACATTTCAAGTTGAAGTGGAAAACTCCGCGCCTAACTTGCACATAAACACGTCCCCCGCCGGAATCGAGGGCCAGTCCATAGAACTTGTAAATCTTGCTAGCTTTTCGGATCTCGGATTCGACAATCCGCAGGGTAACCAAAGCGAGAGCTTTGAATATCGCATCAATTGGGGCGATGGTTCTGAAGTGGAGACGCAATCCGCATATATAACACAAACTGGAGCATCTGGAATACTAACCACAGGTATCCTTTCTGGGGAACACACTTATGAAGACAGCGGCGTATACGAAGCGTCCGTGACTCTTTTTGATGATGACGGTGGTGTCGCCTACCAACGTTTTTGGGTTGAAGTTTCCAATAGCATACCGACTCTCGTCGATACAACTTATAGCTCCATCGTGGGTGAAAACGAGAGTGCGAGTTTCTCCGTTGCAGTTCAATCGAACCAAGCGGACAACTTGACCTATCACTGGGATTTTGGAGACGGCTCAACATTGGTTGTCGGGGATGGCGAGGTAAGCCATACATTTCGGCAAACTGGCCTTTTTTCGGTCAGTGTAGTCGTGGAAGAATTCGATGGTGACCAAATCGAAGCGTCCTTCCTCGTCCTGGTTATTGACCCTGAGAGCTACTTGGTCGGTGGAACATCCATTCCGGAAAGAGTGTCCGGGATGACTCTTGGCTCCGCCACGCTCGACATTGATTCGAGCGGAGTTAGCTTTAACATAACGACCGAGGACGAGCGATTTGAGGTGGTTAATGGTCAACTTAGTTTTCGGCAACAAAACTATGCGTCAATTGACGCAATACCACCTGCAACAACGTCGTTCGATGTAATTCTGACCGATACGAAAGATGTGAACAATCAAATTTACCATACCGTCCGCATACCGGTTTTGGCGAATCCCTATCCTTGGCAGAATTCAAAACAACAATTTGACGTCAACACCGATGGATTCGTTACTCCGATCGACGTCCTGCTTGTTATCAGCGAATTAAACGTCGGTGATGTCAGTGGTAACACCAGCACCCTCCCTGAAACGAGAGAATTTATGTTGCCGCTCCTTGATACCAGCGGCGATGGTTTCATTTCGGCTATCGATGCCCTGCTTCTAATCAGTTTCTTGAATACTCGCCGAGGTGAAGGCGAGGCACACAATTCTCAAGCGTTCGAGATTCCGTTAGACCTGAAAGCACAATACCGATCAGTAGGGAAAGATGAATGGTCGGCAAGAGCTCAGATTCAACTTGCTTCAAAGAAAGACGAAGATAACGATCAAAAACGTTGCCACAAGCCAACCATTTCGTCACACAAACTAGGTATCGTGCGATTCCGCCGCTTGACTTAGTTCAGGAAGCGTTTCATTGATTGCGGAATGATCTCCCCAAGGGCAGCACCCCGTCACTGGCATCATGAGCGCAGCAGCCGATCGCCGTCGCTGTTGGAATCAAACCAACAGCAAGCTCACGGGCAACCACGGGCCAGCAGGCAAAAATGGCAAGCATATTCTGGTTAGGGGCCGGTAAGACAATATGCGAAATTCTCGATATAGAGACTTTACCAGGCAATGAACACCAGGCAATGAAAGAGACTGCTTTCGAAAAGCTCAGGTCGACGAGGAGCTTTGGCTTGCCAACCACCAACGGCGGCAAATTCGATGCACTGCGCAACGTGAAACGTGTCGCTTTTCGAGAATCCAACCAAAGAGACTTAAACTGGCTCGAAAGGCTTGTCCGACGCTACTGCTCCTAAAG
>JBCCEO010000197.1:0-11098 GCA_039030255.1 Planctomycetota bacterium
AGTTGATCTGCCAATTGGATCGCTTGCTGCCGTTGCTGTGCACGCTGCATAGACCTTTGGTGCTGCGACGTAGCCAATAGAATTGATACCAAGAGTGTCGCCAGCAACACACACCCTACGACAACTTCTAAAAGCGTAAATCCTGCCCGTTTGTACCTACGAAATGGCAGGTCCGATAACTCTGCCAAGGGCCAGGATCTTGGTCGCAATTCGGCTGATTCATGCGCTGTTTTTTGGAGTGCCCTACTTCGCATCAAACAGCGCCTCCACGTCACCGCGTTTCTCAAGCAACAAGCACTGACCGGAGCGTCCTAAGGCCACAAACCAGAATTCATCCTTTGCAAAGTTTACGCGGACGACGTAGGACGGGGAGTACCCTTTAGCTTGAAAGGATACTCCGTTTAGAGTTGAGAGCCTGCGTTGCCCAGAAAAGCCTGACTCCAGTACGCCCGCAACTCCATTGGGAAGGCTGCGTACTCTTTGTGCGCTTTTCCCTCCCGCTCCGCTCGCTTTGATACTAATGGTTGCACTTTCAATGTTGAGCGTCAAACCCTGCACATCGTTTTGCATCGCGAAAGTTCGAGCTAGGCGATCCATTTCCCGCAGCGTTTCATAAGCTCGCGTCTTCTTCGACTTATTCAGATGACCGCGAAGGCTCATCGAAGCCACGCCAGTCAGCAGAGCTAGAATGCTCAGAGCCACTACCAGCTCAATCAAGGTAAAGGCTCGTTGCATTAAGACGCGCTGCTGGAAAATTCTCCCACCTGACCGAGCCCGAAGAAATTTACTCGAGATCTTCACTGGAGATATCAAGGTCACCGCCCTCTCCGCCTTCTCGGCCATCGCCGCCTAAGCAAATGACTTCATACGGCCCGGTCGCCCCGGGGCTCACATACTCGTAGGAATTCTTCCATGGATCGCTGGGAACCTTCACCAAGAATCCATCCGGAAACTGGGCGGTCGGCGCGATCAGGACGTCAATCCCCTCTTCGTTGGTTGGGTAGCGCGATTGATCTGCATAAAAGGATTCGATCGCCTGCACGATGGTTGCAATCTCAGCCTTGGCCGCATTCTGTTTGGAAGCAATCAAATAGCTGCGTGTTCGGATTGCCGCTAAGCTAGCCAACAAGCCGATAATGACCATCACGACGATCAACTCCACCAATGAGAACGCTTTATTACGCCGAAGCTGAACTCGAGAAGGTGCTCGAGTCGAGATCATTGGTGACGAGGTTTTCTTAGTTGACATTTCCAGCCTCAAGGATGGGCAGTATTGTGGCCAAGAGAAGAAATCCCACAGCTACTGCCAGGACGAGAATCATGACTGGTTCGACAAAGGCGGTGATTCGAGCCGCCGAAGTCGCTACTTGCTTATTGTAATCTCTTGCGAGCTTCTGCAACATTTCATCTAGCTTTCCCGACTCCTGCCCGACAGCAAAAAAGCGGACGGCCAGAGGCGGGAAACAATGGCTTTTTCGCAAAGAGTCCGAGATATCCCCCCCAGCTGTCATATCTTGCTCCGCATCCAACAGGGCTTGGCGAATGACAGAGTTTCGAGTCGATTTTGCCGCCAGATGAACAGCCGTAGTCAACATGACCCCACCGCGTGTCAACAAGCCAACAATGGTGGCAATACGAGCGACTGATTGCTTGACGAGCAATGGCCCTAGGAAAGGCAGCCTAAGTAGCAATCGGTCCAATATCTTTGCTCCCGATTCCGACCGCGCCCAAGCTGCAAAGCCAATCGCCCCAATAACCGCGCTCCCAAGTATCCACCATCCATAGCTCACGAGAATGTCGCTGACCGACTTTGCAATCTGCGTCGGCAACGGAAGTTTATCCAGCGTTTCTTGTAGGCTTTCAAGTAGTGGTGGCATGACCCAAGTCATCAGAAAGATCATGGCCGCTAACGCGAAAACAGCAAGAAAGATCGGATACATTAGGGCGGTTGTAACGCGATCCTTGAACTCAGAAAGCTGTAGTTTGTACTCTGCGACTTCCGCAAGCACAGTCTCCAGTTTTCCCGCATTTTCGCCTACTTCTACTAGGCGTATTGAAGCCGCGTCAAACACCTCAGGTTGCTCCGCCATGGCGGCGGCCAGTGAGATTCCGCTTTCTACACGATCACGCAGTTTTAGGATGGCATTCCGCATGTACGATCGGTGCTGAGCTGCTAGATCATCGAGAGCTTCAATTAATGGAATTCCCGCTGTCAGAAGCATCGATAACTCATGCGCAACCAGCCCCCATTGATACCGAGCCTTTCGAGCACTAAATTGCATCAAAGAAGTCAAAAACTGCAGACTCGCCTGCTTTTGCTCCTGGACCGCCTGAACTACGATTCCTTTTTCACGCAATTGATCCCGAGCATGCCTGGCCGAATCCGCCAGAATCGTGCCTCGTACCGATTTTTGTGTTTGGTTCATCCCTTTGTAATAAAAAACGGCCATCAATCCGCCTCTGCATCAAAGGAGGTTGCCCGCAAGACTTCAGCCACTGTTGTCACACCGGCTTTTGCCTTACGAACCCCGTCCCTGGCCAGCAGGCTCATGCCGTGTTGCATCGCATACTCGCGAATTGCTGCCGCATTGGATCGATTCTGAATCAGATCGCGGCAGGCATCGTCTACGACCAGCAGCTCAAACAGGCCCAAACGTCCGGCAAATCCTGTATCACGGCATGCGGAGCAGCCCACGGGCTCAAACCGATCGACTCGGCTGCTGGCTTCGGCTTGCGTGGATGACAATTCTCTTTTGCATTGCGGACAGAGCTTTCGAACTAATCGCTGCGCTAGAGAAGCAACCATAGAGCTCGCAACTAAATAGGGCTCAACACCCAAGTCCAGCAATCGTGTCACCGCGCTCGCGGCATCATTGGTATGCAGCGTCGAGAACACAAGGTGGCCAGTCAACGATGCCTGTATGGCCATCGTGGCGGTATCGCGATCGCGAATCTCGCCGACCATAATGATATCAGGATCCTGGCGCAATACACTTCTCATCCCAGCTGCAAACGTCAGCCCTTTTTTCTCGTTTATCTGCGATTGGCTAATTCCATCAAGCTGATACTCAATGGGATCTTCCAGCGTCAAAACATTCATTTCTTTTGAGTTGACTTCTTGGAGGGCGCTGTAAAGCGTCGTGCTCTTACCGCTACCAGTCGGGCCAGTGACAAGTATCAAACCATGATCCAATTGAATCAGCTCCCGCCAGCGCTGGAGAGTCTCCTGCTCCATGCCCAGTTCTTCGAGTGTATAAAGTCGAGCACTCTTATCCAACAAACGAATGACGATTCGTTCGCTGTGACTAGTCGGCAACGACGCAATTCTCAAGTCCACAATGCGATCACCGAGTTGAACCGTCGCTCTTCCATCTTGAGGTAAACGCTTCTCCGCAATGTTCATTTCACCCATTACTTTGATACGCGTAAGGACTTCATCCTGAATTGCCTTTGGGAACTGCTGCGTATCAAAGAGGACTCCATCAATTCGCTGCCTGATCAAGACATGATCTTCTGCGGGTTGCACATGCACATCGGACGCACCTGCCTTTACCGCCTCGAATAGCAATTGGCTTACCAATCGAATAATCGGAGCTCTCCCGCCATTGTCGAGCAAATCTTCTGCTTTTGAGGTCAACGCCTCGTCGAGTAACTCTTCGGAACTTATGCTCGTTAGCAGTTCCTTCGTCTGCGACTCGCGGTCCGAATACGCTCGATTGATCGCAGTTTGGATTGCGTCAGCTGGAGCCAAGATAACCCGTGGTCGCCGATCCAATATGCGTGCGATGGTGTCTAACTGCTTCCAGCCATCAAGACTGCATATGGCGACTTGCAGCTCGCTATTATCTTCGCCCAACCCGACAATTTGCTTGCTTCGTGCAAACCCAATGTTGATGGCTTTCACGAAATCCGCAGCGACCGGCAAACTTTCCAAGCTCTCGTGAACGGGAAGCTCAAGAGTTTGGCTAAGTTGCGAGAGTTCAGTGCTAGAATCTTGCACCGTCATGGAAGACCAATGTAGTCGGCCCACCCAACTCGTTTACGGAATCAGCTCAGGACGACTGATCGGATAATCTCCCGACAAGCCGTTCGCTTGAACTTGTTTATCCGATAGAAATCGCAAGTCGGAAAACTGAGAGTCACGAAGGATGAGTGGACGTATGAAAAGGAAAAAGGATGTGGTTTGATGGCTGCGATCGGTACGACTGGTTAGCTCTCGAAGCACTGGGATTTTTTCGGCCCAAGGTAAACCATTAAATGTATCGGAATCACTAACGCGTTTCAGCCCGCCCACGACGACTGTCTTTCCATCGGGGATGGTGACGGAGCTACCAACGCGATCGATTTGCCTCGGCGGCGGTAAACCCGCAGTTGCCGTTCCTGAAAAAGTACTGAACTCGACATCAAAGTCTAATTGCAGATGATCGTTCTCGTTGATGTGTGGCGTAGCCGTAATGATGGTACCAGCTTGTTGGTCACCGCCCAGACTAGTAGTCGAAACGGTCTGTGAAGCATTCACGCTGGAAAACGGAACGCTGCTCACGCTCTCCAGTTTACCTGTACTGTTGTCGTTTACCAAGATTTTCGGTGCCGCCAACACGCGAGCCCGTTGATGGGAGGAAAGGGCACGAACCACCACATCGGCTACATCTGGATCAACCAGCGTGCCATTGAAGCCTAATCCTGGAATAATCGTCAGCGCGCCAGTCGTCGGGTCGACTTCGCTGAGTCCGAAAGATGTGAACTTGAAAAGCCGTTTCGATCCTTGGCGGTCGCCGATGGAGACTTCGACGCCAAGTGAGAAGTCGTCTGAAGTGTCGACGGCGATGACTTTTGCTTCAATCAGCACTTGAGGCCTGCGTTGATCGAGCGACCGAATCAACTTGGCGTACATCTCCTGGACATTGGCGGGTGCGAAAACAATTAGACTGTTCGTCGAAATATCGGCTGAAACACGTGCACCACCAGGCAACGATGCGACTCCTCCACCAGCCAACTGACCAGCTTGGCCCAAACCGTTGAAGCCGCCTTGGCCAAAACCAGAACCGTCAGCCAAGGTCGGTCTGGCTAGCGGATTGTTAGTTTCGGGTAGGAATGACTCCGCGTCGCCTGCTCCATTCATGCCTGGAGTAAGAGGAAGTCGCGTTGTTTGCAAACCAGTGTTCTGATTCCCGAAGCCATTCATTCCCTGGCCAGGTAGGCCGCCTGAAAATCCGCCGAAATTTGGAACTGCGACTCCGCCGAGTGGAGAAGTGAATGCAGCAGGCGAGACAGCAGACAGATTGCCCTGCCCATAGGCTTCTTGAAGCGCAAGTAGGCTATACAGCACATTGATCGCGCTCGCATTCTTAAGTTTGTAGAACTGAATCGGACTCTCACTAGAATCAACGGTAACGTCGATTTCGTCAATCAACTGCCTCAACTGCGAATGTACTTCCGCGGTTGCTCGTACGACGATCAAGTTGCCCTCCTCGTCGACCGTCGATTGATACCCGGTCTTGGCATCTTGAGGCTGAATAAATCCTTTTGCAAGTTTGTCGACGCGCTCCGCCGTCGTGTGCTTGATGCGATAAACCTTGGTGGACATGCTTCGCGAGACATCCATTTGCCGTAACAAATCCATCGCCTTGCGCACGATTCCTGATCGCCCAGCAAGTGCCACGCGATTAGATTGTGATTGCGGGATAATACGAATCGGACCACTTCGATTGTCCGTTTGGTCGCCCAATATCTCTTTGACTTGCTCTGCTAATGACTCGGCATCGGTGTTTTGCACTTGGTAGATATCGATGACGGACTCGGCACCGGGCTGATCTATGATTTTGATTAGATCCGCAACTGTTTTGACAGTAGCCGCATAGTCCGTAACGATCAGAACATTGGTATCAGATAGAGCTATTAGGTTTGAACCAGACTCTGTCATAAACGGCTTGAGCACAGTTGCCAGCGACGAGACGGATGCGTTCTCTAAAACAAACACCTGAGTGACCGGTGCGGCGGTGCCATCCCGCTGCAGCATTGCAGGTGCTTCACCGATGGGTGCAAACTGCGACATCTTTTTGACGTCCACGATTCGCTTCCAACCTGGCACATCAGAATTAGCGATTGCCAATCCTTCGGTACGTAAAACGCTCGATAGGAGCGCAGGCAACGAACTTACAGGAACTGGACCTACCGCTCGCAAGCTAACCTGACGATTCGCTACAGCTGCCGAGTATTCGAATTTCGTGCCAATCCGTGTCGAGAGATAATTGATAAGAGCATCAAGTTTAATGGGACCCTGGAAATTCAACTCCACGGACCCTTGATTGCCCGACGGAGGCGAATCCCCAAAGGTCAATTGTGCCAGAGCCGTATTGGGCGAAATCCAGCATAGCAGGACAATAGCGACGCAAAGACGGCTTTGGATTTTATGCAGTTCCATGCTAACAAGCTTGTGCCAAGCCATAATCTCTCGGTCGATAAACGCCCCAAGCCCTATGGAAGCCTGGCAGGTAATCTTGTGAAGATTAGGAAACGGCTTGCTAGGACGTCAAGCGCGATGATGTCTTCAGCCGTTCCACTGGCGCAATTGCATTAGTGCTATGACTGCATTGTGAGAGCCGCCATCGATCGGAAATGGACGAACCGTGGCTAGCATGCCGGAGTACGGATTCTTGGCCCCAAGACTCAAGCACAGCGGGTTGGCGATTTTATAATCGCCTTGTGTGCACCTTTGCTGATCTTGTTCTACATTTAATATGTTGAACCATTATCAGTCTTTTAGGGATTCCGTCGAATGAGACATCTAAAGCCTGCTCTTGCTCTGGGTGTCCTTTGCATTTTGCTCTGCATCATCGCACAGAATTTCGCCCAATCGGGAAATGAGCCAGACGACAACTCATCGTCGCTGCAAGTGCTTTTCATTGGAAACAGTTATACATCTCAGGTTCGTTCGCAAATCACCGCAATGTTCGGCGCGTCAAAGTACTCAGATGCGAAATTAGAGTTCATTGCACCCGGAGGTTGTACGTTGGCTCGACACCTGCAGAACGGGAAGACAGTTGAAAAGATTGCACAGCAAGAATGGGATTTCGTGGTACTTCAGGAGCAGAGCCAGACGCCGGCCGTCTTCCGAGAAAAGTTTATTGATTCCGCTAAGGCACTGGATGACTTGATCAAACGAACAGGCGCCAAAACCCTGTTCTACCAAACCTGGGGACGACGAGACGGGGACAAACAGAATCCTGAGCTTCTTGCTACCTATAGTGCAATGCAGAAAGCCCTCAGCGACGCCTACTTTTCCGCTACGGAACAGTGCTCTGCTCAAATTGCGCCGGTTGGAGACGCATGGGCGGAAATACGATCTTCGAATTCGAAGCTGGGGGAAGAATTATACGCGCGAGATGGCAGCCACCCGTCCCGCAAAGGAGCCTATCTTGCAGCCAGCGTAATGTTCGCCGTAATTACAAGTGAGCATCCGATGAAGGTCCCGTACAACGGCGGCCTCGAAGAAGAAGAGGCAAAAATGATCTGTTCAATCGCTTTTGAGGCGGTTGGGCATTCCCGAAAACGGTTGGAAGAAGAAGTTGAAGCAAGTTCCGGCGCCATCAAGTAGTGTCACAAGTCCATCTCGGTCTTTCTCTTTCGACGTTGGCCTTTCAAATTGATCAAGTAGTTGAACCAATCGAGTTAATTGTTAAATCAGCACTCCGACGCAAATGTAGCTAGGAGACAAGGTTTGCGATCTCTAACGACCTAGTCCTTAAGTTGTATTCCATCATCTAGCAGTTGCAATCGACTGCTGATTATCATCCGAGATGCTCAGTCGAAGTCGCTTCACGGTTTTTAGCGATTTTTCTCCTGATTCAATCCATGCCGTTTGCGCCACGAGTCGTCCTAGCTTAGGAAAAGACTGGAGGTTCAATGGCATTCGAACCAGGGTTTCTTGATAGGGAAACGCGAAATAAAACTGTTTCGTGTTCGGATTGCAAATCTGAAATTGATTTTCCGTGAGGGCACTGAAGCTTCCGGCCCTGCTCCTTGTCGTTTTGGCAGTCGATACCACCTCGTTGAATTCTCCCGATTTGCTGAGCACACTACGCGATAGGACAACATTTTCGGAATTGAATGTGATGGGCTGAAGAATAAGGAAGTTGCCTTCTTCCGTCTGTGAAAAACCGATTGCATCTTGTCGTGCCCCGCAGTCCTCCTGGACAAGGGTCGTATGTAGTTTGTTTTCTTGATTCAATTCGCTGCGATAAAGACTTGCTGTGCCTGATCGGTCTTGATGCAAATGGTAGAAAAATCTTCCATCCCTAGAGGCGCAGTCAATTAAGTTCTCTGGGAGCACTAATTGCTCAGCGATTACGCGGGTTGCCATAGAGTCAGGTCCAACTAGGACTGACTCTGCCAAAGTGATCGATCCGTCGCTAGCCAGGAAGAACTGCATGTATTTGCATGTCGATTGCTCGCGTACGGCAACGTCCAGTTCGATTTGAGTGTTACTCTTCAGTTTCTGAATGTGACGAGTGTCTAGCAACGCTAGCGTCCCGTTCGGAGTCATGCCGAATAGATTCTGATGCTTGCCGCCAACCAATTGTGCGAAAACTCCACTCCAAGAGCTAACACTCTTGTCCAGAAGTGGAATTCGCATCGGGAAATTGAGCTGCGAGGGTCGAAGTAGAATCGTTCGATGATCGTTTTCGAAGACTAAAGGATCAATTCCTACAGCGGTGTTCTCAGATCTTTTGGGCGGCTCCGAGGACTCGGCCTCATCTCCCGGTCTTTCTCTGGCGTGTGGTTCATCATTCGAAATGAGGTCCACGGCCGGAGTTGCTACGTCCGTTGCTGAGGCAACATATTGACTTTTTGGCCTAAGCACGAGTTGACGCAAACTGTGCAATAGACCAAATATCGAAAGCACAAGAAAAATGAGACCGGAAACCATGCCTACCTCAATCCGTCGTTGGTCTTGACTGGATTTCCGTTTCGGATGCGATTCAAGACGCTCTTCCTGAAGTTGTTTCTCCACAACCGCTAGTTCATCAAGCAGTTCACTTGCCGAAGCATGCCTGTTCGCTGGATCAAGCGAAACGGCCTTTAGTATGAGTTTGTCGAGTGGATCTGGTACGGCTGGGTTCCGCTCTTTGGGTGGCCGCAGTCCGCCTCTCCAGATCTGGTTCTTGAGATCTGAGTCCGCTCCGGTGAGGACCGCCATCTCGTAGAAAGTGATGCCGAGCCCGAAAATGTCGCTCCGTTGATCAGACTCTCCGCGGATTTGTTCTGGGGCCATATATCTTGGTGTGCCAGTTGCTCGCAACCGGAATGAGGATCGTGATAGGTCGTCTCCGATCTTTCTTGCCAGACCAAAGTCGGTAAGCCAAGCCTTGCCGTTTTGATCAAGAATAATATTTGCTGGTTTGATGTCCCGATGAATTACTCCTCTGCCATGAGCATAGGCAAGGGCTGAGGCAGCCTGCTTCATAATTGCAATCTGCAAAAGCCAGTTGTCCTCCAACTTTCGCGAGAAGCGCAAACATTCTCTCTCTTGGCTTGCAAGTTCGACTCCGTTCTCGCGTCGATAGTGAATGACCTCGGCTAGATTGGGTCCATCAACGATTCGCATCGTGAAGTAGAGTTTGCTTTCAAATGAACCATGTTCATAAACAGGCACAATGTTGGGATGGTTTAGGCCTGAGGCGATTGCAACCTCTCGTTGTTGTTTTTCAATAGCCTGGATGTCCATCCCAGAACACTCAATGAGCTTCAAGGCTACGCGATGGGACAGCGTCAGGTCCCTGGCTTCGTAGACGACTCCCATTCCTCCAAAGCCAATCCTGCGAAGGATCCTGAAATTATCAATTTGTTCCGGATCTCTAGGCTCTTCTTCACCAAGTTTTTGCAATTCTTCCATGAGGGGGAAGAGTTGCAGTATTTGTTCTTTGCATGCGGGATGTCTGTCTGCAAAGTCAAGGATCGAGAGATCTGCCTCGTGTCGGATCTGTTCTTGGTACTGCGCCCAAAGCTCTTCAAGGTTTTCTAAGTCTGTTTGCTTCATGTGCGTAGCAGGTAGCTAATGACAAACTTAAGCCTTACTCTGGCACTAAGAGCAATCAGGTAATCGGCATGAGGCATGAACATATTAACGAATCACAGAAAAACATTCAGCAGTTCTGAAGGTTGAATCGTAATTCTGCATTTGGTCCCAGAATGTTCAATCCAATTCACTCTGGCCAGTTTCGTGGTTGCTATTAAGTCAAAAAAGAATGCATTGCGATGGGTATCCGGTGAAACCCGCATAACTAATTCACCCCAGCTATATGTTCTTCGAATGGATTGCGTCAATGATCCTGACCCGACCGGGCCTAACTAAACTCAGGCTATCGAGTCGGAAATTTATCGTTCACGGGTTTGCGCAGGTCTTTCGTATGAGTACTTACGAGCCAAAGCTGGATCTCAATTTTGCATTCGAACAACATCGCCCTTTGCTTCGACGTTGTATTGCGGCAAGGTTGAACGGGAAGCTGCGCGGTCGTGTGGATCCTTCTGATGTCATCCAAGAGACCTATCTTGAGGCATGTCGCCGTTTGTCGGAGTACTTGAAGAATCCCTCCGTTTCCCTACTGCAATGGCTTCTTTTTCTTGCCGAGCAGAACGCAAATCTTGCGTACCGTCGACATGTACTCGCAAAAAAACGATCGACCGAACGCGAGACTCGCATGGAAAGCGAAGAGGACGGAGCACCGTCGTGGAGTTTTATCTCAGGAGGACTCACGGACCCGATGGTGAGATTAGATCGCATCGATCGCAAGGAGCTCCTTCTTAGGGCAGTTGAGATGCTCTCGCCAACTTCCCAGCAAATTGTTCGAATGAGATTTCTGGAAGGACAAAAGCTTGCGGAAATCGCAGACGAACTTGGAATGACTGTGGATGCCGTCTCAAAACGAACGATGCGCAGTCTTTTGAAGCTTCACAAAATCGCACAGGACATGGGCCTTGATGAAGATTCGGTCTAATGCCCTAGCGGCATCGACACCCTCATCAAATACAGATTTCTTCATTCGTTTCAGCGTTCGCAATTCAAAGAATCGACCGATCTAACGGTAGTGGTCATGCG
>JBCCEO010000198.1:0-11078 GCA_039030255.1 Planctomycetota bacterium
ACTGCACACCGAAGAGTTCAACTTTGGCGACTGATATTTCTTCGTTAAACCAGTCTTCGAGCCCCAGTTTGCCACTTAAGACGCATCGTTCGGCTTGAAACGTGGGCGGCAATCCACGTTGGGACTCTAGCTCGGAGGCCAAGGAAAAGTTGGTGACTACCAAGTTGCCAGACTTATCTTGGCTTACTCTTTCAATATTAAGCTTGGCGTCCGGAAAGAGTTGCAAAAACTCTTTGTGAACCGCCGCGTGCAACTCATGGTTGTATCGCTTTGTGCAGACGCGATAACATAGCACGCTTGCAATGATTGCTAGAACAAAAATCAAGATGTTTGAGCTTGAGACGCCCGCTCGGCGTCCTCGTTCCCGGTAATGCTTGCGCAATTTCGTCGTTGAGCACGTATTTGCACTACGAGTTCTTAATTGCAGGAATGCGTAGCCTTCGCTAGGCATTTCAAATCGCGTTGTGGGCGATGCATTGGCCAGAGGAACGTCCCTGTCGCTCTGAGGGCTATGCGAGCTCTAATTCTTTCGGGGAGCGTAGCACCCTGCTCGGTTCGCAAGTGCTATCCCAGCCAAAACACATAGGATCAGCATGGCTGGCTCGCGGTATCGTATCGACCCTACAAATACCATGTGCAAGAGTGTGAAGTAAATACAAGGAAGCCAGCACAGGAGATACGAGCCCGGATTGGACTCTTTTGCTAGCACTGAGAGCGAGGTGGAGGAATTTGTTGGGTTAGTTTGAGTAGCCCGTCGTAACAATTGCCAATGAGAAAAAGTCGCAAGAATCGCAAATGACAAAACGCTAAAGCAGCTAAAGGTGATCAGAATTCGTACGAGTGGCGACCCGATATCGCCACCGTTGGGCCATAGGGCCCAGGTTCGCATCCATTTTCGACCTGCCAACGACAGAGTGCGTGCTGGGTTCTCAGTCGCAAGTGCAATGGCTTGAGACTTTGCTCGCTTGTCGACGCGGTATTCAAAAGTGCTTTGAAGTTGCTTGCCGTCGCTGGCGGCCACCAAATCCGCTTGACGCTGCTCTTCCTGAAGACGCTTACTGAATGCCATGCCAGTGTCGCTTCCGCCCGTCGCTTCTTGATGGAATCCATCGTAAAGGCTTAAGCCGACTTGCAAGGTAGTAGGAACAAATTGGCCTGTAATCCGATAGTTGCGAAGCCACCAAGGACTCATCGTAAGGCCGATGGCTAAGACTGTGACGAGTCCCAATGTTAATTGTCGATTGCGATTGGGACCAAAAAGGAGCATAAAGCCAAACGCGAAAGGAATGAATAGTAGCCAACTTGGCCGAGTCAGAATGGTCAGGCCTGCGACGAACCCCGATGCAACTGCAAAACCATGTGCGTCTCCCCGCTTCTCAGCTCCCATCGCCTTTTGCATCAGAAGTAGATTCAAGATCATCAAAGGCATGAATAAAGCTTCACTCAACACCGTAATGCTCATACCGATCGCAGATGGGTAAACGGCTCCAACCGCGCCCGTTGCGATCGCGGCACAATTTCCGCCGAGGTTTGAGGCAAAGCGCATCAGCAGGGCGACGGCCAGAGTTCCGAAGGCGGCGCAGGCCAGACGTGCGCAGAGCACTTGGAGGGAGTTCGAACAGGGGAGTTGAGTAAACGGCGCCAAGAACACAGGGAACAATGGAGCCCTAAAGATGCTGGCGTCGGGACCTCCGTATTGGTACGGTTCCGAATTGGCGATATGTTCGGCCAGCACCCAGTAGCTAAGGCTATCGCCCAACCGAAAATAAGAATTCTGCTCGTTGGTTGTTTGATGCCAAGCGACTGCGGCGGCCATTCGAAGTAGCAAAGCTACAGAGAGTACTAGGAGTGTCGCTTTTCGAACGTTGATTTTCATCGGTGTGCCCGACGGGCTGAGGAGCAAGGACTACCGTCGAAAGCGACCCGAGTTGGCCAAAAAACAGCTTTTGAAATCGCGCAATCGCCGAACCAATCTAGGCAGCTCGGCGGCCGGTTTGAGGCAGCTTGCGGCGAATTAGTGCGTCTGGCGATAGTGGCTTAGGCATGCGGAGGTGAGATTCAAAGGGTGATTTTCGCATGGCGATGCCTACTAAGTGGCCGCCAAAGGCCAGCGACAACTTCAGGCAACGATCTAGAGTCCCGACTTCTCCGGCATTGGCCAAGCAATCTAACATACCGATGTTCTCTTGGTCCGCAAGATTCATCGTGGGAGGTGCAAAGCCGTCGCGCATGGCCATAGCAGTGACGGCTAACTCGGCACTACCGGCTGCATTGATCAAATGCCCCATGACGGCCTTATTGCTGCTAATCAAAACCTGTTCAGCGTGGGAACCCAAGGCATCGCGAATCGCTTGCATCTCGCTGCGATCGTTTTGCTCGGTTCCTGTGCCGTGGGCATTGATGTACTGGGGACCAAGATAACTCCAGCCTGCTTTACGCACGAGCTGCTGAATGAGTTCAATCAAGCATTCGACAGAACCATCCAACCCCGTTACGTGATGTGCTTGGCAAAGTGCGGTGCAGGCAGCCAGTTCCGCATAGATTTCGGCACCGCGCGCAATCGCTTTGGAGCGTTTTTCTAGCACCATTAACGCGGCACCTTCGCCCATTACAAAGCCGCTACGTGTGCGGTCAAATGGGCGGCAGGCGGATTCAACCGTAGGTCCTGTCGATAACACACCCATGCGATGGAAGGAGGCGATGATCAATTCTGAAATCGCGTCTGCTGCTCCGCAAAGCGCAAAATCGGCTTGGTCATCCTTGAGCATCCGTATGCCTGCAAGCAAGCTGACCAAGCCGCTCGCACAGGCCGTTGTATGGCAAACACGCGGACCTTGGAGTCCATATTCGTTGGCGACAATCGATGTGACTGAGCAAGGTAAAAACTCATTCCACCACGCTCTCGCAGGCTGCGAATCCCTCGTTGCCGGATCGTCAAAGCAATACCCAATGTCTCCGAACTGCGCCGAAATGCTACAGCCAAAACGCGTTCGATCGATCGAGGTGAAGTCGATCTTAGAGTCCGACAGAGCTTCATCGGCGACATGCCGACTAATCTGAATCGATTTCAGTTGGTTAGGATCTCGGTCGAGCCAATCAACCATCGCGCAGGGAATTCGCAGCGGCCCAATCTGATCCTCTTCTTTCGTAAGCCGGACTCCACTCTTTCCTGTTTGGATGGCCTGCCAGACTTCCTCGCGCGAACTGCCGAGACTGGTCCCAAGACCGACCCCTGTAATCACGATTGGATCATCTTCCACAACTGGAGTGGGGAATTGAAGTGTCTCGCTGGAATTGGAGGGCATTGAGGGCGACTACACGGAAATCAGACTTGTTCATTTTGATGAGTTTTCAGGGCAATAAGAAGTGTATGTCACAATTCGCGTTTTACCGCAATACCGACCGACATTTCGGACTCAAACTGGCACAAAACGCGAGCGAGTGAACGTCACAAACACGAAACGCTAGTGAGTGAATCTCGATTGGCAATGCGCCCCAATTCTTCACTCGCTCGCCTTCGTGCTATTTTTTTGCGCTGCGTGAATCTGATTAAACTCTATCAGCATCTGGGCGAGTGGAAGCAGCAGTGAGACCAACCTGACTTTAGGCTTTCTGCGTTTCGACCGGTTTCTTGCGTTTAGGATACAATTCGCGGCATAAAGCACAAATGGTTCCATCGCAGCCCCGTGCTGTGCAGAACTCGCGGCCATAGAAGATGATTTGCAAGTGTAGTTTGTTCCAGGATTCCTTTGGAAATAGCTTCTTCAAGTCTTTTTCGGTCTGGACTACGTTCTTGCCTGAGGTCAGTCCCCAACGCTGCGCCAGTCGATGAATGTGAGTGTCTACTGGAAATGCTGGCATTCCGAATGCTTGGGCCATCACCACACTTGCCGTCTTGTGCCCTACTCCAGGCAGTGCCTCTAAAGCTTCCATCGATTCCGGCACCTGACCGTCATGCTTTTCGATCAATAAGTGCGAAAGGTCATAAATCGCTTGGGCTTTGCGCGGGGCAAGTCCTAGAGGGCGAATGACCTCCAGAATTGAAGCCACGGAACTTGCGGCCATGTCGGCTGGATTATCCGCCAGCCTCCAAAGATCGGGCGTGACTCGATTGACCATTTTGTCCGTACACTGCGCGCTCAAGAGAACCGCGACCAACAGCGTGTAGTTATCATGATGGTCGAGCGGAATCGGCGGCTCGGGATAATGTCCGTTCAGTCGCTCCAGGACGATTTCAGCTCGTTCGTTCTTTTTCATCTCGGGCGTGTTACTTCAGAGAGCCAGAAAAAACCACATCGCAGGTGGCTCATGGTATCATGTCTAGCTGTATTGATCTGCCAACATACACTCCCCTATCCTCCTTGACCTTGCAGATCTAGAGATCGATCGAGTTCGGCGAATCCGGGCCCAAGTCTCAAACTTGGTGGCCATCTGCAAGATCCTTAAGAGCCACAAACTGGAGATATCCATGACAAACAAAACAAGACGTCAGTTCATTCGCAATTCCGTAGCGACCGGTGCTGCAGCCGCCTTGGTTTCCGGCCGCGCGGTGCATTCTCAAGAAGAGTCGAAATCCTCGGATGAAATGAGTGCAGCCATTATCGGCTGTGGTGGACGAGGTGGAACTCACATCGGCGAAATGCTGAAGGCGAACGGAGTAACGATCACTCATATTTGTGATATCGATGAAGGGACCGGCAACTCCCGCGCCTCGATGATCGCCGAAAAGCAAGGCTCGCGTCCCAAGTTTGAAACGGACCTTCGCAGCATCTTGGATGAAAAGAGCGTTGATGTGGTCACCATGGCGACTCCAAATCACTGGCACGCCTTGGGCGGCGTTTGGGCCATGCAAGCTGGAAAGCATGCCTACATTGAAAAGCCAGTCTGCCACAATGTGGCTGAAGGTTCAGCACTTATTGCCACAGCTCGTAAATACAATCGGATGTGCCAAGTTGGAACGCAGTGCCGAAGTAGCAAAGCTGTAATCGATGCAATGAATTTCATCGAAGAAGGTGGGATTGGTGAAGTCAACTTTGCACGAGGCTTGTGCTACAAACGTCGGAAATCGATCGGGGCGCGCGGCGACTATAACATTCCCGACAAAGTAGATTTCAATCTTTGGAGTGGTCCAGCACAGTACACCGATCCGAAGCTGACCCGCGGACGCTTCCACTACGATTGGCACTGGCAAAGACTTTACGGCAACGGTGACTTGGGCAACCAAGGACCGCACCAGACCGACATCGCTCGATGGGGCCTGGGCGTCGACACCCATCCTAGCTCCATCATCAGCTATGGCGGACGCTTGGGGTATCAGGCCGAACGCAAAGATGAAAAATACGTGGATGCCGGTGACACGGCCAACACCGAAGTCTCTATCTACGACTTTGGCGACAAGTGCATTGTGTTTGAAACGCGTGGGCTTTCTGTCGACAATTCGGCCGACGAAGAGCTGAACACATTGTTCAACTCGAAGAAGGGCAACAAGATTGGCGTTGTCTTCTACGGGACCAAGGGCTTTGTCGTGCAGACCAGCTATGGCTACTGCGCGGCCTTCGATAAGGATTACAACAAGATTCGTGAGTTCAAGGGTGGTGGAGATCTAAACGGTGGCCACTTTGGCAACTTCCTGGAAGCCTGTCGCGCGGGAGATGCTTCCATCCTCAATGCGGATGTTCGTGAAGGACACTTATCCGCGGCGATCAGCCACTTGGGCAATATTTCCTACTATGCGCAGGAAGACAATCATGTCTCTGAGGCTGAGTTGCGATCGGAGTTGTCAAAAGTGAAGAGTCTTGATGACAACATGGCGACCTTGGACCGAACCTTGGCACACCTCAAGCAAAACCGTGTGGACTTGGACAAGTATCCTGTCACGCTGGGTGCCAAGCTTGAGTTTGATCCTGACAAGGAAATCTTCACCAACGTCGGCGACGAGGTCAACGCTTGGCTGACGCGAGACTACCGCGACGACTTCCGCTGCCCCTTGGCCGCAGACGTGTAGACGCGATGATCGTCAGCTAAAGAAATTGGTTTCACAAACGCCGATGTGTTTCGCATCGGCGTTTTTGGTTTGGGTCGCAGATGCTTCTTCTGCATTTGCTTTTCTAGGATTTTGCGCCCTGGCGGAATGCGATCGGTGCCAAATCTTAAATGATCGCAGGTAGCAACCATGTTGCGCTTTCGATCAAATCGTGGCAGGCATAGCTTGGATGGTGAATAGGGCTGGAGAGATCCAGTTGGTGGATGAAACTCGAAATCTGCAATGTTGGGCGCATTTACACATGGGACTGGGCGCTTCGCGGTATCTCGACAGCAATTCAAGGCGGCGAGAGCGTTTGTGTGCTTGGTGCGAACGGCAGCGGTAAGACCACCTTGCTAAAGTTGCTCGCCGGCGTGATTCGTCCGACGGAGGGGCAAGTACTGTTCGACGAGCGACGGGTTCGGGCCAGTTCAGTTGGGCCCAAGCGAGAATTGATGTTCTTGCATCCTTATCCACCGCGATTCGGTGGGAACCCTTTAAAGCATCTCGCAAACGTCATCGCGCTTTTCGGCTATGACAAACCTGGCATCGAAAAAGAAGCTGCCCATTGGATTCGCAAGTTCGAGATTGATTCGCTTGCACTGCGTAGTGATCGCTACAACTCTTCGCGTGGCGAGCTGATGAAGTTCTGGTTTACCTCCTTGTTCTCAATACGGCCGAAACTTTGGCTCTTGGATGAACCCCATCAATGCGGCTTGGACGCTCATGGCCTCGAAATTGTAGAGGACGAAATCAAGCAGCATCAACAATCCGGCGGCATGGTGGTATTCACTTCGCAATGGCCACCACACGCAAAACGACTTGCAAGCCGAGTTCTTTTGCTGCACGAAGGGAAACTTCTACATGACGCGAGCACGGATAGCGTTGCTGCCGATCTTTCGGATTTGCAGCCGTCAGTTCGAGCCATTGTTCGCTCCTTGGAAAGCGATCAAACGGAGCCCGGAGCATGACGGGCGATGTCGCTGTACCAACTGGAAGACTAGAGGAGCGGATTCGCAAGGAATTGGAGCCTCCACCGCAGCCACTACCGGAGAAGCGGCCGTTTTTTCGAATGCTGCAGCTTTTTACGTTCGTCGCCTTTTTCTTCGTGCTACCGGTACTTGGGATCTACTACTTTTGCTTGCTAATTCTACCGGACATTGAATTCAAGCTGCCGCCTCCCATTGCGACGGACACCGCGCCAAGAGTAGCCGAAGAAATGCAAACCGCCTTGGGTGTGTTGATTGCTGGAGGATACTTTTTGCTTGCCCTTTCGCCGTTGGTTTTTCCGCCAATGCAAAAAGCTCGGCGTGAGCAATTGTATTTTCCGGCGAGCTACTCAAGCCAGATTCGATCGCAATTGAACATGTACAATGCGGTACTCTTGCTCTGCAGCGTCTTGATTGGCGTGATCGCCATCGGCGTCCTGATCCATAACGCCCGGCCAATCATGGTTCTGTCCACTTGGATGTGGCAGATGACGTCGCTGTTGCTAATCCTACGGCTTGGACATTGGTTCGTCCAATACATCGGGAAACGTCGGAAATGGCTGGAGCTTTTATTTGGGCTCACGATTGGTGCATGCTTTATTGCGCTGTTCAACATTGAAGATATCCGCGCCGTCAATATTGTCTTCCCGGGAATTAGTTGGTTCGTCACGCTCCCACTGGTTTTGGACTGGATTGCCGGAAAATACCTCGCCTTGCTGTTTGCGATTCTTGCTGCTGCGATCGCGTGGTGGCCGTGGCGGAATTCATGGAGCTTTCAGGCATTCTTGTCGCCTTCGAAATCCTCGCTATTTAAGATGTCACGGGCATGGCGAGGGCTTCCAGAGCAGGCAAGTATCGTTTTTGGACAATTGCTGTACCCGAAGTCTGATCCAAAGACGATTTCACAGACGCAGACGCCTTCACAGTCGCAGCCAATTTCACAGACGCTTGAGGGCAGTATTCGCGAGGTACTTGGGAATTCAGGCAAAAACTTTGGCAACTACAGTTTACGTTTTCAGCGCGGGCTTGCCATGGCGATCACGGCGATCTTCATTGCACTGATGACTGCATCGAACGCTTTGCAATACTCCGTCATTGGTGGCAGCAGAGAATTTCACTTCGCATATCCAATTTGGATCGTGCATGTTGCCAGTATTTATTCGGCCTACTGTGCAAGTCAGGCAATCAGTGTTGGATTGGCACCAGCTCGAATCATGCGGCTATCGCTGAAAGGAATAGGGTTTGATCTCGCCATGGGATTGGTGCTCTGCGCACCATCTTGTGCACTCATGACATGGCTGTCTGGCCATCCTGTACCAGTTGCTTTGCACGTGCTAATTTGTTTAGCAATAGGATGCGTTGCTCGGTTTTTGGCCGTTTATGGCATGACCAAACGAAACGAAGAAATGAATCTCTTTGCTTCGCTGTTTTCTCCCTTCATCACTGGTTGGCTAATGGCTGGCCTGGGTGCTGCGTTGAACTTCGTTTTTCCAGCCTTTGATCCTTGGCTAATGCTGGTTCCCTTCCTAGTTTGGAATTCGTTTCTTTGGATTGTCGGCTGGGACAGGATTGCCAAGTATGCTGCGCCCCGAGTAGATCGATTTGCGGAAACGCTTTCCGATTGGTGGCACCGTTTTCGTTACCTCAAGTCAGGATCATGAAGTCACCGTCTACTAGCGCGAACGCGTGAAGTACTAGTAACGCCGTGCGAGTATTTGGTGCCACCTCATTGTTTTGCTAAACTGTTGGTCTCATCGAATTGCATGTTTCTACTCTTCCGCTTGAGAACCGATGCGTGACTGGATTGGCTTACGACCAACACGACTAGATGCTTGGTGTGGAATCTCGGTCTTTCTGTGGATCGTGGCGATGATTTGCTCCGTGATGCCTTCGAAGGATGAGGCAGCAAAGGCCATCGTTGCCACGCTACCATTCATTGCCGTGTTGGGCGGCTTCCTGGCCGCTTTCTCCTGGTCCATGTGTGTTGGGGAGCAGCGCAAGAAACTGTCAGTCGGGCTGTTCGTAGCCAGCTCGGGCATCGCTTTGTGGCTCTATGGTTGGTCCGGTCATTTCACGGCGTATATGACTCCGGATTGGGCTTTCGATTTTCTACAAAGCGAAAGAAATAGTCCAAAAGGACAATTCGCAGTAATGGAAGACGCCTCTGTTGTTTTCATGCTCATCATGCTTGCGATTATTGGTCTTGGAATGGCGAGTATAACGCTGCATTCCAAAGCAGCTTCGCTCCTAGCTTGGGGCTGGCAGCGTCGCACAAAAATGATGATCGGTTTCGTCGTTCTCATGCTCCCCGCTGCTTCCATTTACAACGCTAGTGTGGGGACTTCAGCTGTGCCAATTCTCGTCAGCTATGTTGGCATTCTGCTGGGAACCATCGCTTTTGTTCCTCCGGTGCTGACTCTTGCGATTTGGTTGGGCGGCTGGTTGATTGGGCCGCCTGTCAAGTTCATGACGAACGGGAAGGGCCGATTGTGGAAGTTCGCGACTGTGTGGTTGGTGACGGAGTTGGTTGGAGCGGGCATGCTTTATTTCTGGCTCTATAACCGCGGGAATTCGCTGCAGGAGAAATGGATCTACGTTACCGTCTTTTGCGCTCTAGCCAGCCTTGCACTTGGCATGCTGTGCTTTCGGACGGTTGCCGAGGATTCAGCTTCGAGTCAAAAGGATGCACCGCAGTATGCCCGGTTCTCCCCAGCGTGCTTGCTTCCCCTTGTTTTGTTTGGCTATTTCAGTTTCCAAGCCCTGTGGGTCTATGACTTGCAAGTCTTGGTATTGAGTCCGCCGCAAGGCAGCAATGTGGAGACGACCCGCTGGGAATACGCCCACAACCGAAAAAAGCTTCAGACAGTATCCAATCGTTCCGTGTACGAATCGTATCCGAGGCGTCAATGGTATCTCTTGATTCATATGCAGGAAGGCGAAAGTCTAGACTTGAAGGAGAGTTTGAAATGGACACATGCGCGTAGCCGTTTGTCTTTTGCCGTTTTGAATGTCGAACCGCATGTGAAAGTCGCCTGTTTAGACTCCAGAGTCGTGTTTTATCACGGCACACTGGGAGTCGAGCAGCTGCATAGCCTGCAAGAAACATCGATTCAGATCCGGTCAGGAGTTTCCTTGCCGGATCCTCCGCCCGAGGACCTCAATTTGCGTTCGCTGAATCTCGTTGGCGAACCTCGGAATATGGGGTTGGCTCACTTCTTGGATCTGTATGCGAAGGATCGCGAAGACGGAGAGCTTTGGATTCGAGATGTTGAGATTGATATGGAAGTCGATTGGCCTGCGATCCTGCGTGCATCCAAACGGCGGAACGCAGATGTTGTCGCACCAGATTTATCTGAGGAGATTTTCTTATCGATTGAGGACGTGTCGCAACTTCCTGAGACTCTTTCCGTCTCAGGACTTTGGCTGGGGTCCCCTTTGCATTTGCGTTTTGGGCTCGCATTGTTGCCCAAAACGTACGCATGGGAAGTCCTGCCGTATGAAAGTACCAGTCCGGGCTTGTACGGGTTACCGGAAGACGTAGATTCGGCGACTAAGCTGAAAGCGTTGGAGCGAGTGTGGTGCTACAAACATGACAGCGAGCAGAACGCAACGGCAGCTTGGATACCTGGAGGCTCGATCAACTGGTTGACACAAGAGATGCCCGCTTTGGAGACCCTGCATCTTGAGCTCGTCGAGCCTTTTTCGGAAGACATTGGCGAATCGAGTTGGGAAGAACCTATTTCGGCTGATAGCTTTCCAAGTCTTCGCAGCGTTTTCTTCGATCCGAACAGTTTCGGATACGAAGAAGCATTTTTATTGCCTTTTCTTAGCAATTTAAAGAATCTAGAAGAATTGCAGTTGGGGCATGCACCTTTTCCTGGAGAAGATCTTGCTTGGGTTTCTCCCATGAAGAAGCTTCGAGTGATTCGGTTCTTTTCTTTGCCCGCCGTCGAGCTATGTGTCGAGTTGGCAAAGCTGCCGAATCTGGAACGAGTCGAAATCTATGCCGACAGCTATTATTTTGATAATCCAGAAGATCCGCTGTATCCAGAAGACTTGAGTCTTGA
>JBCCEO010000199.1:0-11075 GCA_039030255.1 Planctomycetota bacterium
AACTCGCGCAGCTGTGGTAGATGAAGGTCTCCGTGTTTCCTAGTTCGGCGTCTTACGACTACTTTCTTTGATAAAATCGGCATAACCTGACCATGTGGCGACTTTTGAGAGCTGGCAATGCAAGCATTCAGGGTGTCGCGATCCTATTTTTGGCAGCCATTGCAAGCCTTTTGTACGCCAACACCGATCGAGATTCTGGGCCAGAGCGGGCGACCGCAGCAGCATCTTCCACGGCCGCCGGCGTCACTTCAGTACAAGCAACAGCCAGCGTTCCAGCTCCTCCACCGGCCAGCTCTGAACAACTCGCCACGCAAATAATGCATCAAGCATTGCTTCAATCGGTCTGGGGCCCGCCAGCATGGTGCCAAGTCAAACAGCAACTCCAAACCCACGGGCAGCGGTTCACAGGTTTCGGAAAATATGTCAGAGCAGGGGAGGGAAGCGGAAAACTAAACCTGAGTATCCAGCTATCAACTGACTCGGGCCAGAACACCCTGCTTCAAGTTGCCGACGGGCAGCGCTTGCAAACGATCCAAGCGCTTGGGAACGAGCGCAAGCGAAGTGTCGTCGACCTGGATGAAGTTCACGACGATCTTAAGGCTAGGTTTAGCATCAATAACCGGGACCCGCAAATTGCCCTCTATTTGGCAATTGGTGGTCAAGCAGAATCCATCCGCAAGCTTTGCCAGCAATACCAGTGGTACCGAGTACGAGAAGGGAAGTATGGGGGGCAAGCCGTTTGGATTCTAAATGGAAGACTGAACCAAAATGCCCCAGCAGTGCGTGCTCTTGCAATGGTGGACCAAAAGCTCTTTAGTCAGAACTTGAGTGGTTTGCTGCCAACTGAAGCCCAAGTCGCCGTAGGGAAAGCCGATTCCAAGAGTGGACTCCCATATTGGCTCTATCAAGTTGAACACCGGCGGAGTGCCTCAGAATTAAGCGCACTAAATAGCGCTACGGAGCTCCTTTTGGTAACGCAATGGTCCAATCCCCAAGTTCTCGAAAGCGAGAAACTGACCGCCAATCACTTTCAGGTCACCTCAACAAACGACCCTTGGATCGAGGAAACAGACCTTTATCTACCACCCAGGACTCGGTAAACGTCCTGGATCACGAGCGGCATTCCCAGTGACTTTCAACGCCAGAGCAGCACTTTACTGATCGCACTCGCGGACCAGGACAAATCAGAGTTTCAAGCTTGATTGACACTTGTTCCGCGAAAGCACCAATAATCTTTCGCGCAGCGAAAGCCTCTAACCCGAGAGTGAAACTCTGATTTGCCATGACTCGCGGACGGGCTATCTAGTCGAATCACTACATCTAAATTAGACTTCCTCTCTCGGGTTCTATACTTTTTTTCGAAGAGTGTAATTGTGGTTCAGAAACTGGCGGTTGTTGGTGCGACTGGGGCTGTAGGTCAAATTGTGCTGGAAGAAATCCAGCAGCAAAAAATGCCGTACACGGAACTCAAACTTCTCGCCTCGCAGCGATCAGCGGGCAAGAAGATTGCCGTTGGCGAACAAGAACTCACAGTCGAGCTCCTGGAACCCTCGGCCTTCGAAGGTGTGGACATTGTCATTGCCAGCACGCCCGATGAAGTGGCAGCCGAATGCGTACCTTGGGCCGTCGAAGCAGGTGCCATCGTGGTGGATGAAAGTGCATTTTTCCGAATGCAAGAAAATGTGCCACTGGTCATTCCTGAAGTGAATCCGGAATCCGCTCTGACTCACCAAGGGATTATTGCCAGCCCCAACTGTAGCACGACACAAATGGTAGTCGCGCTCAAACCGCTTATGGACGCGGGTGGTCTCTCCAAAGTAGTCGTTAGCACCTACCAAGCCGTCAGTGGGGCAGGCCTAGCTGGTTCCGATGAACTATTGCGCAATACCAAAGCTCGTCTTAACGGAAGCCCCACATCGGCGAAGACCTTCCAGCATGACATCGCCCTGAACCTGATACCTCAAATTGGCTCTGAAAAACTTGACGGATTCACTTCAGAAGAAATGAAGATGGTCCACGAAACGCACAAGATTTTGGGCGACAATTCTATTTCGATCAACGCAACTTGTGTTCGGGTGCCTGTCCTTGTTGGTCACAGCGAATTGATTTACTGCGAAACGCGTGAACCTTTGAGCCTTGAAAAGGTTCTTGAGTTGTTCGAAGCTGCACCGGGAGTGACACTGGTCGATAACCTTGCTGGAAAGTCATACCCAATGCCCGTGGATTGCGAAGGCAAACCAGACGTGTTCGTTGGCCGAGTAAGAAAAGACTTAACCAATCCATGCGGGATCAGTTTTTGGTGTGTTAGCGACAACCTTCGCAAGGGAGCCGCGACCAACGCGGTACAGATTGGCAAGCTGTTGGCATCACACCTAAGTGACGCCTCGGCCTAATGTCGCGACGAGCATTTTTGCTGACCGTTGCCTACGATGGCACCAATTACTTTGGTTGGCAACGTCAGCCGGACCAGATTACTGTCCAGGCTTCCCTGGAAGCAGCTCTTGAAGAAGTCACCGGCGACATAGGCATCCGCGCTTTTGCGAGCAGTCGTACCGACACTGGCGTTCATGCGATTGGACAAGCTGTGGTGGTCAAGACTTCGCACTGGAGCGCCGAAGCCGAAAAACTGCCCTTCGCGCTCAACACCAAATTGCCTCCAGACATTGTGGCTCGATCGGCCGTCGAAGTGGATTTAGATTTCCACCCACTTCGACATAGCCGGGGAAAACGCTACCGCTACCAGATCTATTGTTCACGCAAAGAAGACCCAATTAACACGAGAACACATTGGTGGGTCCGAAGAAGAATCGATCTTGATCGTATGCGTGAAGCAGCCTCTCATCTCGTTGGGAAGCACGACTTTTTCAGTTTCCAGACCACGGGCAGCCCCAGATCGACCACAGTTCGCCACGTACGCGCTCTTAGCCTTGAGTGCCAAGATCACATGGACGGCAAGATGTACACCATGTTTATTGAGGCGGACGGTTTCTTGTACAACATGGTTCGCAACATTGCAGGATCGCTCGTTCAAGTCGGAGTGGGTCGAGAAGAGCCTTCCTGGATCCCACAGGTTCTGCAGGCTTATGACCGGCGCGTGGCGGGTGCAACCGCGCCGCCTCAGGGACTATGCTTGATGGAAGTCTTTTTTGAAGACACATAGGATTTCGTTTTTCGGCCAGGATTTTTTACATTTGTAATCCGAGATGACGACTATGGTGTTGTTTTCTTTTGCTGTTTTTCACCTATTATTAAGACAGAGCTTCCAGCTACCTGAACCTTCTCCTGGCGCTGAACTGTATGACTAAAGTACGTGACTTCCTTGGCCCTTACCGACTCTCCCGACTCATTCGAATGGGGTCCACTTGTCAGGTTTGGGAAGCAATCGAAAACGACACGGGCGATCGCTATGCCCTCAAAGTTCTCCGTCCTGACTTTCGCGAGGACAAGCTAGAGGTACAACAGCTTCGCAATGAGTTTGCCATCGCGAAATCCATGTCACATCCCAATGTGATCAACATGCACGACTTGATGCTGCACGGAAGTTCACCCTTCCTCGTGCTCGAACTGTTTAGCGAACTGAATATGAAGCAGGCGCTGCGTCGCGGGCCAGAGAGCATCGCATACATGCTGGATAAAATCTTGCAGGATGCGACCGAAGGCGTCTATCACATGCACAGCAAAGGATATGTGCATTGCGATATCAAGCCCGACAACTTCCTTGTGGGTCGTGATGGCGAGACCAAGTTGATTGACTTTACGATTTCGAAAAAGATCAAGACCGGCATCGCCAAACTGTTGGGAGGTAGGACAAAGGTCATTCAAGGCACCCGTAGCTATATGGCTCCAGAACAAATCCGCGGCCAGACCTTGGATGCTCGAACCGACATCTATGCACTCGGTTGCGTATTCTTCGAGACGGTGACTGGGAAACTCCCGTTCACAGGAGAAAGCCCAAACGACTTGCTGAAAAAGCACCTCTCGGCCAACATCCCCTCGCCGATGGTGGTCAACGACAATGTGACGAACGAGTTTGCCGCCCTGATACGAACCATGATGGCAAAGAAGCCTGAAGACCGTCCAGAGACATCCTGGGAACTCCTCAAGATCTTGCGGGTTACGAGAATCTACAAAAAGCAACCGCGAATCCCAGAGACCAGTATTTTTGATGACTTCCCGACTGCGGGACGCATGGTGAGACATCAGTAGGAATCCTCTTAGGCAGCACAAAGAAATTCCTGCTACAGCCGCGCGATCTGCTTACCCATTGTGGTTAGGCTGCTAGCTGACGAGCTGAAAAGTTCCCTTGCGAAACTCCCTTCGCTCGACGAAACTTGAGGTCACGCGGAACCACCGTTTCGCTCCCCTGCACTCCATTTCCCTGCTGCCGAGAGACCCGACATGGCCAAGAATCCAAGCGGCCCTGATTTTGAAGACCCCATGCTCGAAATCGAGTCGAAAATAGCTTCGCTCAAGGATGAGCTGGAGAAGGCACGCGAGGATGGAAGTGAAACGCAGTCACTCGAACAACAGATCATCGATCTTCGACGCGAGTGGAATCGTGTGACCGAGGAAATCTACTCGAACCTGTCGCCGTGGCAGATCGTGCAAGTCTCTCGCCATCAAGACCGACCGTACACCAAGGACTATTTAAATCTTGCCTTCGACGAATTCGTCGAACTACACGGCGACAAGCACTTCGGCGACGACCGAGCCATGCTATCCGGTTTCGCCAAAATCGATCAATTCAAAGTCATGGTGATTGGCCACCAAAAAGGTCGTACCTACAAGCAGCGGGCGAACTGCAATTTTGGTTGTGCCCACCCTGAAGGCTACCGCAAGGCGATGAGCAAAATGCGGCTGGCCGAGAAGTATGGGATGCCGATTATCTGCTTCATCGATACCCCTGGAGCCTATCCTGGAGTAGGTGCTGAAGAGCGAGGCCAAGCACAGGTGATCGCCGAGAGTATGTTCCAAATGAGTCAGCTCAAGACTCCGATTATTTGTATCGTGATTGGCGAAGGCGGATCCGGTGGAGCACTTGGAATCGGGGTAGGGGACCGCATCGCAGTTTTGCAGTTTGCGTACTACTCGGTGATCAGTCCAGAAGGCTGTGCTGGTATTCTATGGAAGAGTCACGAACATGCTCCCAAGGCGGCCGACGCGCTGCGATTTACCTCAAGCCATTTGACCAACTTGGGAGTGGTCGACGACGTCATCGAAGAACCACTTGGTGGAGCCCACCGCGACCATCATAAGATGGCTGCCCGAATGAAGAGTTACCTGGTGAAGGCGCTCGAACAATTGACCTCGGAATCTTCCGATTCGTTGATGGAAAATCGCTACGAGAAGTTCCGTCAAATGGGTGTCTTCCTCGAGCCCGTAAGCAGCTAATCCGCCGTACATTTGCCGTCCAGAAATCACCGTCTGGATCTTCAGAATAACGCGTTCAGAATCCGCCAGCGAGAAAGACTTCGCTGGCGTTTTTCATGCGCCTCAGCTTGTCTGCATATCGCAAAAAGCGGCTCAGAGAAACCGGAGAGCAACGTCCGATAATGTTTCTTATGTTCGGTTTGGTTTGCCTTTTTCCCTGGGAACTAAGCAAATCCCAGTTTTCAGAGTTTCCGCCCTACATCGCCGCATCCATGTACAAAAATCTGCCTGCGATCATCTCGCCAGAAACCATTTTGCAGCGGCTGCAATGATCGCGATCAATCCAAGAATGACCAAGATGCCGAGAATGAAAAGTACAGGATGAAACATCGAACCCTTCGCTAGTTTGGTCGCAGTGGATTACCCGTATTTGGACCGGGATTTCTGTTGCCGCCAAAGCCCGAATTCCCACCCGGAAATACCCCTGAATTCCCGCCAGAGTTTCCGCTGGCTGGCGTGCCACTTGGGTTCGAAAATGATGCAGGTGGATTGCCGTTTCCAAAGCGTGCCGGCGAAGCTCCCGCAGGTGGATACGCAGGTGGATTCGCGTTCGGATACGCAGATGGATTCGCGGGCTGAGAGTACGTCGAATTGCCTGGCTGCGCAGCGAAACGTTGAGGAGCCTGAGAACCATCAGCCGGCTGTCCTGGAGTACTTCCGATCGGCGCGAAGTTGGAGCCGGATGGCATGTTTTGGAGACTGTCTTGCATTCCGCCCAGTACGCCAGTCACGCCTTCCGGAAGACTCGGAATCTGATCGGCAAGCACGTTGCCAATCCGGTCGCCAAGTCCTGAGTTGTCCCAGTCGACCGTTTCGCCCGGCGCGCCACTTTGTCCATCCTTGAGCTTGTTATCCAGCTCGGCCAAGTAAGGCCCAACGACGTCGTGAACTTCTTTGGGCAAGATGCCGACACCACGATCCAAGGCCGATGCGATGAAGTATCCCGACTTGGACTGACAGATCGCTCGTTGCTGATTCTGACCTAAAAGACTCATCGCAAACATGGTGATCAACAGGCAATAAACCAGGCCTTTGGCAAAGCCGAAGCCAGCGCCCAAATGACGGTCGAACTCCTTCAACCGCACGCGATCAATCATGCTGCTGAAGATGCGAAAACCAACCCAGATCGCGAAGGAAGTTCCCACGTACAGGATCAACATCGCGAGGAAGAGATTCCAAGGATGCGGCTGTTGAATCATCTCGGCTACGTCGTAGCGAAAGTTGTATGCAACCAAGTAGCTAACGATCACCGAGGCAATCGAAGCAACCTGCCAGGCAAAGCCTTTGATTGCGCCAAAGATCGTAGCCATGGAAAGCACAATCAACATGATCAAATCGTAGGCCTGCACGGGAATTCCTCTAAGAGCTTGATGGAGTTTTCAGATCGATTTCATATCAGATCTGGTATCTCTAGCGAAAGGTAAGCTTGCCGTCCGCGGAATTGCTAGCACTCAAATGCTCTTCATTTCGACTTGCTGCTTAAGGTACGGTTCGACGTGCAAAACTTCTTGGGTTAACCGTGAGGCTAGAAAACTGAGAGAGTTTTTGCTTTCAGGCCTCAAGACATCTTCGATCTTCCATTTCACGGCATTCCACAGATAGCATTGGCTGATGGCTGACTTTCGTTCCCACATGACAGTAAGCACGCTTTCGGGCGTCGCGCTTGGATTTGCTGGCTATCAGATGGGGATGGAGATTCCAACTTGCTTGATTGCAGGCGGCTTGTGCAGCGTCAGCGGAATGCTGCCAGATCTCGATAGTGACTCTGGACGTCCATTGCGAGAAGCAACGACACTTTGCGCGGCGGTCGTTCCTATGATGATGGTGGATCGACTGGAGCGAATGCAGATCTCGCACGAGATGATGATTTTGATCGCCATGGGCATTTATGCATTTGTGCGCTTCGTCCTAGCTGAGATTTTCCGGCGCTATACGGTGCACCGAGGAATGTGGCACAGCCTTCCTGCTGCGGCCACAGTCGGTATGATTGCATTTCTGGTGATATCTTGTGATGACTTCAGTGCGCGAGTCTTCAAGACCAGCGGAGTCGTACTAGGTTTTATGAGCCATCTGATTCTGGATGAGATATGGGCCATCGATTTCCGAGGCGGAAAGTTTCGGTTTAAGAAGTCCTTTGGAACAGCTCTAAAACTATGGGGCATCCATCCGTGGGCCAACTACACAACCTACGCCAAAATGTTGATTGTCGCCTTCTTGGTCTACCAAGATGAAGGATTTATGGAGCGATTCGGGTACGAAGATCCCAACGTCCCGCACACCGCTCGGCAGTTTTACAACTTGATCCTAGAACGTTCCGAGAGTTGGATGCGTTAGGCCGGATAGCCTAAAGCAAGAGCTTTCAAAACAGCTTGCGACTATCGAGCAGAATTGTCACGGGGCCATCGTTGACCAGAGACACCTTCATGTCGGCTTGAAAGACGCCCTGCTCTACTTGGAGCCCCAGCTCTCGCAATCCTGCACAGTAGCGTTCATAAAGTACGTTGGCTTCGTCAGGTTTGGCTGCAGTAATAAAGCTGGGCCGTTTGCCTTTGCGAACGTCGCCAAGCAAGGTGAATTGGCTGATGGCCAGGATGCTTCCACCGGCTTCCTGGATACTACGGTTCATCAAACCTGCATCATCTTCGAAAACTCTTAGACCTGACGTCTTATTTATCAGGTAATTCAGATCCTTTTCTGCATCTCCTTCTTCGACGCCGAGCAAAACCAGCAGGCCGTGACCAATCTCGCCGACTTGTGTGCCATCTACATGGACAGATGCTTGGCTTACTCTTTGGACGACTGCTCGCAATTGGCTTTCCTTCAGTGGCACTTGTAGGTGGGAACGTCTAATTTAGTAGAATAACGATTCAGCTGCCTGAGAATACAACTGGCAGCCTGATTTGACTGATGTACTAAAAACGTATCGAAATGCCTTTCCACTTTACTTGTCCCTACTGCTTCAAGAAGACTCTTGTATCGGACGATATGGCCGGACAGACGGGTCCCTGTTCTGGATGCGCGAAACAAGTCACGATACCAGGCGAGGTCCCAGCAAGTCCGCAGAAATTCAACCCGGTCGACGACCAATATGTGGATCAGGCGAGTTTGCAGAACCGGAAGTTTCTTATCTGGTGTCTTAAGAGTCTTGCGGTGGTTGTGGCTACACTCTCCGCTCTTGGAATGCTTGGGTTTATTCTTTGGCCCATGTTTGGCAGGCTCCAACGGCAACGCAATGTAATTGCTTGCACGACCAACATGCAGCGGATCGTGAAAGCACTGAACGAGTACGCGGTGGATTACGGAACGTATCCGCCTGCCGCAATTTACAACAAAGCAGGCAAGCCCATGCATAGCTGGCGTGTGCTGTTGCTACCCTACCTCGGCGAAGAGTCACTATATGCCAAATACAATTTTGAGGAGCCTTGGGATTCGACCAACAATGCCGACTTGATTGATCGTTGCCCGCTGGTCTATATCAGCCCTAGCGTGAGCATGGCTCTCCCTTCGGAAAGCAACTACGTATTGATTACTGGGGCTGGCACATTGTTTCCCCGCTCTGGACCTTTGGGGCCGAAAGATATCGCGGATGGCACGGATCAAACGCTACTCGTCGTAGAAACTCACAACATCATCGACGAATGGACTAAGCCCATCGACATCGACTTCGGCCTCATGGCAAGGCGAATCGGAGTAAAAGGCAATAATGTTATCGGCGGAAATCACGAGGGCGGAGCCGCTGGCGCCTTCGCCGACGGATCCGGAGCATGGATTCGCGATGACATCACGCCTGAACTTCTAGACGGATTGGTTACGCCAAATGGTGGCGAACCGGTCAATCCTGAAAACTTTCGCTACGGCAAGTGAGAAAAACTTGGCAAGCCTTGGCCTGCAAAGCCGATGAGAAAGCCGATTCTGCAAATCAACCCTATTCGCCGAACTTGCGAGTCATTCCTTGGACTCGATAGGGCAATCCCTGGATGCGAATGAAGCCCTCAGCATCGTCCTGATTGTAGGTTCCTCCAGCTTCCATGGTCGCGATGCCTTCGTCGTATAAGCTATTCGGGCTGCTTCTTTCGAGCACCTGCATGTTGCCTTTGTAAAGTCGCAGTTTGACATCACCGGTGACCAATTCATGGGACTTGCGAATAAATGCCATCAATGCGTCGAACTTGGCAGCGTACCAGTAGCCGTAGTAGACCATCTCGGCAACGATCGGCGACAACGTATCTCGCAGGTGGGTCAAATCGCGGTCCAATGTAAGTTGTTCGATGTGGGAGGCTGCTTCGTAAAGGATCGTCATGCCAGGCGCCTCGTAGACTCCCCTGCTCTTCATCCCTACGAAGCGATTCTCAATGATGTCGATTCGGCCAATGCCATTGCGGCCACCAATTTCATTTAGGCTCTCGACAATCTCAAGTGATGAACAAGGTTTTCCGTTTACAGATACTGGAACTCCCTTTTCAAATCCGATGGAAACATCTTCACCCGCTTCAGGAGCTTCCTGGGGGCTACAAGTCATTTCAAAGTCGACTAGGTCAACGCCGCAGACATCTAGCTTCTCAAGCTCACCCGCTTCATAGCTAATGTGCAAAACGTTTTCGTCAGAACTATACGGCTTCGAAGCAGTCGCCTTGACGGGAATATTCTTGCTTTCGCAAAAGTCGATCATCTCGGTACGTCCGGGAAAGGACTCGCGCCATTCGGGAGTTCGCCATGGAGCGTATACTTTGATGTCAGGCCGCAGCGCTTCGGCCGCTAGTTGGAATCGGCATTGGTCATTGCCTTTGCCTGTCGCGCCATGCACATACTCCGTAGCACCTACCTGCTCTGCAATTTCAAGAATCTTCTTGGAGATCAAGGGGCGAGCGATGCTGGTACCCAGCAGATAAGGCCCTTCGTACTTGGCTTGCCACATCAAGCATGGAAAGGCAAAATCGCGGCACAATTCCTCCCGCGCGTCGATCATATGCACGCTCTTCGCCCCAATATTGCGTGCCTTGTCTTCCATCAATTGGCGATCCTCACCTGGCTGCCCAAGATCTACGTACACGGCATGCACTTCGTAGCCGCGGTCAATGAGCCAAGCCAACATGCAGGAAGTGTCCAAGCCGCCTGAATATGCAAGAACGCAAACGGTCATAGCCCAAAACTCCGAAAGTGGTCAAAATGAGGTCCCTTGAGAATGCCGATTCTCAAGCCCAAAAATATGGATCGATTGAAGCGAAATTGTCACCGCGATGCCGAATCCTGGCAAGCACGGAAAAACCATTGCAATGCAGAATGACGAATTACAGAACGAGATCTTAGACTGGACTCGCGAGGCCCAGGCAGGCGAACTCTCTTGGTCTGAACTGGCCGAAAGATTGCTTCAGTTAGAACAAAAGCAGGCCGCACCGGACTGCCCTGACCAAGATCGTGCGCGCCGCTGCGGATTTGGCGAGGTAATTTTTGGGAGCGGCAAGTCGCCAGAGACTTGTGTTACGATCACAGAAAATTTACTCCAAGTCCCCGGACAGGACGAAGTTCTCATAACGCGGGTCGATGCTGAGGACGCTCGGAAAATTCAAATTCATTTCCAACATTCGCGCTACTCGGAGCAAGGCCGCACACTCCGGCTTTCAAACACACCCATCGAGAACTTTCGC
>JBCCEO010000200.1:0-11058 GCA_039030255.1 Planctomycetota bacterium
ATGGCCCGGCTTTTTTCCTGTGGGCCGACTTTGGTTTGCAAGCAGCGAAAATGGGTTTTGATACTGAGCTATGGCTAAGAGTCTTACCCGTACTGCTCCGTGCAGAACGTATATTTGCACTTGTTTTCGGAAAGCCCCGGGACGGCGCAATTCCGAAGGAACGGCTCTTCAGGCATTACACACCTCCTGAAGCTGCCCCGTTGCATCCTGATGCTGTCACCCATTTACGGCCGCTACAAAAAGCTTACCTCGAATCGCTTGAGGAAGAAGCAACCTCATGTGCCAAATTTGCTTTCCCTGGTGAAGCATGGCCAGCGGAAAATGATGGCGATGCGTCAAAATGATGCCGATTCGGTTGCCAAGCAAATTGCACTTTGGGAATCCGGGAGCTCGGCACAAAACGCGAGTCACGACTTCATCTTGAATAGCTGAGAAGTTTCATGCCTAAACCATTGAATTCTGATCACTCACAGAATGCATCGACAGATGATATTAAGTCTGCTGTTGAGAATTCAGCAAGTGAACCGAACCATTCAAAGGCTACCGCCGAAACGGCCGACGAAAAGCCCGAAAGTGAAAACGACGGAATCGAAATCGATCTTGCTTTATCTGGTGGTGGATTCAGGGCAAGTTTGTTCCACCTCGGAGTGCTTCGATATCTCTTGGATTCAGGACTGATATCAAGTGTCAAACGAATAACAAGCGTGTCTGGTGGAAGTATTTTGGCTGCGCATGTTGTGTTGCACTGGGAGGACTATGTCAGCACGCGCTACTTCGATACCAGAGCAGATGAGCTACTCACTTTGATTCGAGATGATCTTCGAAAGTTGATTCTCGGCGGCTGGTTCCTGTACTTCATGAGGAATCTGACTTGGTTTACGACAGCTTTTGTTGGTATTGCATATCTTCTTCCCTGGCTCCTCCGAAAGTTTGATTTCATCGATGGCGAGTCTTTCTTGACTTCATCGTCTGCACAGATTTTCCTTGCTTCAATTGGGGCAGTCATCTTGGTCGTTAGCCTGATCGGTAGACGATCGAAGCGTACGAAGTTGTTGGAAACTCTCTATGCGAATTACCTCTTTGGACAGGATAGGAAGAGGTCTTGGCTCTTCAGGATGTTCTCTCGAAATAAGTCGCCGGTGCAACTAAAGAATCTTGCAGTTCGTGGTGATGCTGGGAGCCCACAACTCTACCTAGCAACCGCAAGTATGACAGATGGCGAACTGTACTCCTTCAACGCAGCTGGGATTGAGCAGCATACAAGTTCATCGGATGAACGAGAGAAGAAATCGATCAGCGCAGAGTCCTTGCCTATTGCCAAGGGCGTAGCAGCATCATCGGCATTTCCACCCCTCTTCCCGCCCGTGCGGGTTTCAGCTCGTGATGTTCAATTGCCAGCAGCTAAATTCGGAGAAACTCAAATGCTGACCGATGGCGGTGTTTTCGATAACACCGGAATACATTTGATGCGTCGTCTCGATTCTCCACAAGACACGTCGAAACGAATCCTGGTTGTTAGCGATGCGGGGAAGCCATTTGTGCGCTATTCCGGCTTCCTGCGATTCTTGCCCATTCGGGCGACTCGGACAGCTGATGTGCAGATGAAATGCATTGGCGAGGTTGAGAATTCGAAGCTTGGCGAGAACGATATCCAAATCCGACTTGACTATGAAGGAAACGGTAAACACTGCTTGCCCGCCCTGCTTCAACGAGCGATGAGAACCATAAGAACAGATCTGAATCGATTCAGCGATAAAGAGATTCACTTATTGATTTGGCATGGATACTGTGCCGCCAATGCAGCTCTTGCAGAGAAGATTCAGACGAAGCCAGATCAAAAACCCTGGAGTCCGATCGAGGGAGTCGACGTTGATCAAATCGTTGCCAAGGAGTTTTCTTCGAAGTCAAGTAGTCGGCCGCTAATTCCCTTCGGTCTTAATCGACCCACCTTTTGGATCGTTGTATGTTTTCTGATGAATCTACTTTATGCAGGTCTAATTGCTGCGACCAAATATCCGAAACAAATTCAAACGCTCGGAGATACCAAATTCGCCGTTTACGATGCACATTCAGACGAACAAGTTGTATTTCAATCCAAAAAGCTGCTCTATGTCCTAAGCCTTGGCTACGAAGAAGATGCCATCGTAGGGTGGAGCCCGCCTTTTTGTGCGGAAGCTCCCGAATCGCCGACACAAGCATTTGTTTGCCGTATTGAAACACCAAATGGATTCGATTTCGATGGCCACGCGTTTCTGTTTGATGAATCGAACAACCAGCTCCTAAGTCTTAGTATTCGTAAGGACAGCTCGTTGAGAGTTCCCTCGGCCTACGGCGGTGACTCTATCTTCTTCGTCGGTGATTTAGTGTCCAAGTCAAACTCACCAAAAGCTGGGCGCGAATCACTAACCGAACTGGCTAACCAAACCTCCTTGACAAAGATCTTGCCATGAAAAACATCTCAATCCTAGCCGTCCTTCCGACCATTCTTGCAGCTGCTTCTTTCGCATCACACCAAGCGCCGAAAATCACAATTAGCGGCAGCGTAGCTAACACCAACGGACAGCCAGCTCCTGGTGCCAAAATTACCGCAACAACTTACGACAACGGCCAGTCCCATAGAACTTCCGGCAGGGTCGGCACCCAAGGTGCATACGAGATAGAGGTTCCCGCAGGCGAAATAGTTCGCATTACTTTCGAGGGTCGTAATGGAAAAGCAGACATTAAAAACCTTGCAGGACGTAAGGATCAGGATCTGCATGTGAGGTTAGCTCCACTGGATGCAACGGCAATGGAGTTGGACCAAATGCTAAATACATTTGCCTTCGTATCATTGCGAGCAGAGGACCTCTCGCGGAAAGACGTCACAAAGATCCAATCTTTCATCGATGCAGCAGAAAGATCTCCCGAAGATCCTGTCTTGCAGGTGATTGGCGAAACCGCCAAGGCCGCGATTTCTACATTTGAGTTGAGGGCAAAACTAAAAGGTGACCCAAAATTCAAAATGGAAGTCGACAAGAAGTCAAAGGATTTGTGGGAAGAGTATGACGAGATTTTTGACCGTCCATCCTTCAAATACGGAAGAAGTATGGAAATCCCATAGTGTTCTGTCTTGATACGGTAATAAACGCCTGATGCAGGTGCAAAGCGCACTATCAATTATTGCAATTAATCGCGTCGGAGAATCAATTTGTCCCTACCGAGGCGGCAAATATTGAGCAGATTCTGAATGCGAATGCGTGGCCGGTTTGACCCTTAGAATTGAGCACTTAAGTGCTGGCTGGCTGCGACTCGAATTCGGTGCGAATCTAGAGTCTTCGCTAAGCGGCGTTGCGTAGGGCGGCAGGGTGCTGGGAATTCATGACGGATTCCCAAAGTTTTAAATAACGCTGCGCAATTCGTTGAATGGAGAAGTTCTCCGCGATCCTGCGTCGGGCGGCTTTTCCGAGCTGGAGTCGTTGGCGCTGCGGAAGACGCAATAGTTCAGCAACAACCTGCGCCATGGCAACAGGGTCACTGGGCGGCACAATCTTGCCTGCATCACCAACTATTAATGCTGCATCGCCAATGTTAGTAGCGACACATGGAGTTTCGCAGGCCATGCTTTCAGCTAGCACATTGGAAAAACCCTCTCCACATAGAGATGAGGAAACGGAAACGTCAACTGAAGCGTGAACCGATTGAACATCGTGGCGCGGACCGATAAGCCGAAAACGTTCGGAAAGATTCCGCTTTTCCAACTCGCCGCGGAGCTTCGCGTTATCCCAAGTTAATCCTTCTCCACACATTAGGAATCGCACGTCCGGAATCAACTTTGCAAGGTGATCTGCGGCTTCAATAAACGTGCAGTGATCTTTCTGTGGGTGATAGCGGCCGACGATTCCTACAAGTGGCACATCGGCGGAGATCTGCAGTTCGTTTCGCAACCGCTGCCGAAGGAAGGCCGAAGGCTTGAGCGTATTGAGATCATAGCCATTCGGAATGACTTCCATAGACTGATCTGCATAACCTTCTTCAGCATGAATCGTTTTGCCTACTTGTGAATTAACGACTATCCGCGCTGGTGTTTGTTGCGACATTGCGGCACACATATGCTTAGTCCAAAACGTTGTGCGGCTGTCGACTCCTTTCTGAAGCCCACTGTGTCGAATATTCCAGATCAAGGGTGCGCGAATCCGCGAGTACTTCATTGCCAACGCACCAAGCAAATCCGCATGATATAGCCAGGTCTGGACTAGATCAGCTCTGGCATCTTTCAGTGCGTTTGCCAACCTGAGGAAAGCAGAAATGCTCAGCTTCCCGCGCTTCATTCCAATGGCTGTTACAGGCACGCCAAGCCGTTCGATTTGTGCGCCCACCGGCCCAACGTCGATCAACGAAATCACACTATGCTTGTGCTGAGTTTGCCCAATACTCGCTAACAATCGACACAACATCAGTTCGGCACCACCGATGTACAGGTTGTTTATTATGTGACAAATTCGCATTTCGCTTTTGTCCCCAGGTCTTTGATCATTTACGGCCTATCAAGCCCGGAAATTTGTATGTGTCGATTGAACTGTAAAATTATTAGGCAGACTCTGCCCTTCTTGGCAAACGTTCAAGTTTGATTCAATGGTTGCAAGCGCATTCCTATTTTCTCCATTCCTGCTTGCGTGCGTCGGTTCACTCCCGAAAGATTATCGCTACTTAAGCCTTCCAATGGTAGACATTATTGATGTCCCGTGATAGCCGAGCTAGCAAAGATCTTTCACCGTATATTTTTCGATTGTCGGGTACGACTCGAAATCAACGTTCGTCTCGCTCCCTCACCCGGATCGAGTTGCGGGTTTAGGGCTGGCAATTATAGGGCTTGCCGATCGTCCCGAACGGAAAGAACTAACAGCAAAACGCTTTTTGATTCGATTCTTACCATGTTGCCAATACCCAAACCTAAAACCTAGCCCAATAACTAAGCCTCGCTCTATGCATGATAAGCTAGACCGCCATTGCGAGTGGATTTGCAAGCAATCCAAAGCGGGCTCAACAACTTCGTTATGCAGCTTTTGTTTGTTCCCAATATAAATCGACGTATTTTTCAGCAATCTGATCGGGGGCGAAATCTGCGGCTCGATTGATTCGCGATATGCGATGCCGATCATCCGAATCCAAGGCTCGGCCTAAAGCGGCTGAGTATGCAGCCAGATCTCCGTAGCCGATTAGTTCTCCAAGGTCAGGTGAATTTATAATATCCATGGGGCCCGATGTTCTCGTCGCAATCACGGGAAGCCCCGCGGATAACGCTTCTACGACGCTTAGTCCAAACGCTTCCGTTCTTGACGATAAAGCATATGCCGACGCAATTCGCAAATAGTCGAACGGGTTGGACACGAAGCCGGGTAGACTGACGTCATCCTGAAGATTCAGCCGATCGCGTTCTTCGGTTAATTGATCTCGTTGCTCACCTTCGCCCAAAATCAGCAACTTTACCTCCCGCAGTTTTCGCAACTCGGCGAAGGCGCGAAGCAGAAATGAAAACCCTTTTTCTTCAGACAGGCGTCCAATGGCGACGACGATCGGTGCACCGGATCGAAGTAATGGGTCTGCGGCATTTCTGGAGCTCGTCGCAGTCGAGTTGTGGATTGCAACTGGGTTGGGAACGACTTCGCAATTCTTCAATCCGTAATCCTTGCGAGCTTCCTTTGCCAGGGCGTTGGAAACAGCTATCACTGAATTCGCTCTAGGCAACAATAGGCGTTGAATACTGCCCAAAACTAGTTGCTTGCTCTTTGAAATCGATCGTTGTGAGTCCTTATATGAACAGTCCAAGCGAATCTGCAACGTTGCGTCAGAGCGCGCCAGGCTTCTTGAGATAGATGCGACTATGCCGACGTGGAACATTGCGGCGATTACCAGATTAGGGCGATCATGCTTTAGGTGGCGAACTAGTGGGCCGATTCCTTGAATGACTCGTGAACACCCGAGATCGGAGGTCTTCAAGTCTGCGGGAACCTGGTCCCGGATTTCTCCGTCGCCATCAAATGCGAGTAGCGTTACTTCGTGCCCCTTCCTTTGAAGCGCCTCCGCAAGCGTGACTTGAACGCGTTCAGAACCTCCGCCTCGCAAGGATGCTGTTAGTAATGAAATTCGTAGGGGGCGCATCGTTGAAACTCGGATAATGGTTGGCAGATTCAAGCCATGGTCATTGCTTGGTGCAAAAATGCAAGCGAAGGGTCGCAAAAACCATCTTCTTTGTTCAGCCGGGCACCGAAAACCGAATCGTAGTGGAAAACCGTCACTCTTTTATATCGGCATTTTTCCGAGCTCGAACCGATCCCAAGGCAGATGTTCCCTTACTCAACGGATGGCCGAATAAACCTTCTGGCTACGCCGAACACCGGCCGCCATATTGCCGCGAATGCCAATTGGCTGCTACATGTTTCTGCACAAGTAGACGGAAGGGTAGCTTCATTTCGGAACCGGAAACAACATCAGTTTTACACGCCCAATTAGCTGGCAATGACGATCAACAATGGCACCTTCGAAGTTTTAGCAAGAGTTTCGTGGGACGCTGTACTGAATCGTGTCAATCCTAGGGGGAACATTGCTTTATCATTCAAGGGAAAACCCCCAAGTAGAACTTCGCGGGAAACTAGTTTCAGCTTCGGGACAACATCGATTTCAACTTTTGAGCAATCGCACCAGCTATGCGTTTTCGCGTGTTGCTTGCGTGGTTTTCTGGCCCGGAGAAGTGAACGGACTCCATTTTGCGAAAGCATTCGTCTGCAGTTTTCAGCCAGCGATCTGAGTCGAAATGTTTGGTAGCAGCAGCCAGGGAATTAAATACCCAAGCATCCGATCGGACCATGTATCGCCGCGGAGTAATCCTGTCTCCATTATCTTTGAGGACTGCTTCAAAAGACTGGCCGTTCCACCCGTTTCTCACAATCCATTCAAGTGTTTCCTCGGCAGTATTGCGGTAGGCCACAGCTCGGTCTTCGCAGTGCTTTGCGGCTTCAAGTAATCCCGACGCAACAGAACACAGCCCCCAAAGGTGGATTTCTCCTTTGAAGTAACGATTGTCGTTTGTGTAAGGGACGACCGATTTGGATTTGCGAATATCCAGAACATGCTCGGCGCAGTCGCGGATGAACGCAAGCTGCAAAGTGTCGGGCTTGTAAGTCTGCGCAATGGCATGCATCTCGATTTGTTGCATCTGATGGTAATAATCAATCTTTGCCCGTTGCAATATATCCAAGTCTTCCCTCGACTGATCGCTGTAGTACCAGAAGCGGCCTGGTAGCTTTTCGTCAATGGTCAGAACGCTGTCGAGGTACCGGATCATTCCCGAGTAGAGGTGGGCAAGGTGGTCGTCGCCCCCAAATTGTCCCAAGTAGCATCCCAACGCGCCACAGGCAAATGAGGTTCCGTTGTAAACCATTACTTCCTTAATGGTGTGAGGGCTGTAAGGAATGGCGACGAGTCCGTTTCCCATGTCCAAAGCATGCATTCGGATCCACTCGGCGGCTTTTCGAGCGGCAATCTCAACTTCACTTGAACCGAAAAGTCGAGCGTACTCGCACAGGGCGACGAGTCCGACTAACTCTGGAGATGTGGACTGCCCTGCTTTATGCATGTGGCCAAAGCTGAAGTCGTATCCGATGTCAAAACCGCCGTCGGTTTGTTGGATACCGCAGAGAATCTTGCGAAGCTGGTGAGCTCGGTCTTCCCAATCGCGCGTGCCCGTGGCTTCATACATCCGAAGGCATCCCAGCAGGGATTCGTAAATTGTCTGGCTACAGTGTTTGACATAGGGTGGCGCTAAAACCGTTCTGTGAGCAATTGATCGCACTGGAGACAGTAGCTTTAACAACTTGTTACCTACGTCGGCGGCGTGTTATTGGACTGAATCGTAGAACCGATTTCTTTCGCGGGAACTCCAGCCACGATTGTACCTTCAGGTACATCCTTAGTAACGACTGCACCGGCGGCCAGCAAGCTGGACGGTCCCACGGTTACTCCGGCAGTGACGGTTACATGGGCGGCAATCCAAGTGCCCGCACCAATGAGGATCGGTGCTCCTGCCCCTTCGCAAAACCGAGCACTGCCACCGCTAAACGTATGGTTGCTACTAACCATCGTCACATAGGGGCCAATCATGACTTCATCCTCAAGGCATATCCCCCCTCGAAGCCCGCTTAGCCAAGCACCGTGCCCGACATAGACATTGTCACCAATTTCGATGTTTCCGAGGTGTTCAAGCTTGGCGTTCAATGCAACTTGGAAGTTTCTCCCGCAGCGCCGAAGAAATGGTCGGTAGCAAAGTCCACGAACCCTGCAGCCCCAGGCGTTACCGGGAAACAATTGACCCAAGAGTTCAGCGAAGCGAATTGGCATGCCCGCTAGAATTCCCACTATTAGTGATATACATAACTTCAGTGCGTGCAGAACGCGTTTGAGACTCAATGCTGTCTCCTTCTCATCTGCTTGAGCCCAGTTTGGACTGGCGAATGAAATCCAACAGTTCTGCGCATCGAAATCGAATACTCCAGAGGAACAGAACCAAAAATGTGATGTAGGTTCCTATCGTCCATGCGACGGTCGGAGAATTCCAGTAAAGCGAAAATGTGGTCGCTGCTGAGATCACAATTAAGGAGATCCAGTACTCTCGTGGAGGCTGCAAGGAAATCGATCCTAGTTTCCATCGAACGATGTAATATAGTCCAATTTGTCCAGAGACGACTCCAGCAAACTTGCCGCAAATGACTGCTAAAATCCCGAGACGCTCAACCAATGCAAAGGTGACCACAAGTTGAAGGCTGATCAAAACGAGGCTGTTGATGAAAAAGGCTCCTGTCCGCTCCTTCGCCATGACAGCCATGCTATTTAACGCCCCCAGCGTTCCAATGTGCATAACGGCCGCCAGTAACGCAAGGTAGAGATGACGCTCTCCAACCCACGCTCCGAAAATAGACGCTATCGGGAAACTAAAGAGGATAAGAGCCAGTGCGATCGGAGTGCCCTGTATCAAGATCAATCGACTCAACTTCAAGTACATCTGCCGTAGTTCGTTTTCATCTCCCGCTCCAACCATTTGGGAGAAAGAGGCCAGCATGACTTGACCGATGCTTTGCGGCACGAAGGCAACCAGTCGAGCACCCTGCCAAAGCACGAAATATGCGCCGAGTTCTTGTTTGCCAAATGTTACTAGAATGAATATTTGGTCGATGTACTGAAATGCAAAAGTAAACAATGTATTCATGTGTACAAAGCTTGCGTATTTACAAAACCCTTCAGGCAAAAACACCTGGAGGCGAGTTGGAAAGGCTTCCTTGGCGATATAGCGAAGGCCGATAGCTACCGCGAGCACGTTCGAGATTGCGACCAGGCTGCCGAGCATAACAATTGAATGCTCCTGCAGGAATTTTGGAAAGTATAAGCAGGCCGCTGTTGCGAACAGGCAAACGGAGAAAACTTGAATCTGATTCAGGGCCGAAGAGACTCGGAACCGAATGAGGCCTGCCAAAGAGAAAACGGCGAGTTGAGATAGCAGAACGATGGGTGCAAGGCAGGAAAAGATACGCAGGGTAAGCAGATCGATGGGCTGCCGAATTAGCATGCTCAGCCCACGCGGCCACAAGTTCATCCAGCAAACAAAACCAGCTACCGCCGCAAGGGAGATAAGCCCGTAAGTGAGGATAAAAGCCGACTTTTCTCGATCACTGCGTATTTTGGGCAGAAAATGAGTGAGAACGCTTGAGCCACCGAACAATACGAAGGTACCGACAAATTGGCCAAAGAGCAGGATCACGGCGTAGTCACCCAAGACTGCTCCGCTCTGGTCGATCTGCACTAGAATCCAACTACGGTAATACGAAAGTGGAATCGCAAGTGCCGCAGCCAGAATGACCCATAGTGCTCCTGCTTTCGCGAGACGCGATACAGATCCAGCGCCTGAGGTAGTCTTACTAGCCTGCTGAGTATCGTTCAATGGTTAGACAATCTGTGCGTTATGCCGACATTCGAGCTTAGGCCGTCGTTTGCGAAAGCTCAATTGCTTCACTTACGAATCGCTGCCAGGTAAATCGATCAACTACGTTTCGTCGAGCGGCCTGTGACATGGCGGAATAATCCGATTTGCTGAGCGAAAGAATTGCATCGAGCTCTTGCGCAAGTTCTGGTGCAGTGGGATACTCTGCTACACGACCGCTCTCGCCGTGACAAATGATCTCTCTGGTCGCGGTGAGCACGTCTTTGCCATTTCCGCCAAACCCTACCGCAGGAGTCCCACAAGAGAGCGCCTCAAGAAATACATGACCGAAGGATTCCGTTATGGTGGGCAAGACGAAAACGCGGCTTAGAGCGTAAAACCCTGGAAGCCATTCCCGCTGCTCGCCTGCAAAAACGAGCCGGTCAGCGAGTCCAATAGCTTGGGCGTAACATTCCAAAGATTGTCTCTCAGTTCCGTCGCCTACGAGTACGAGTTTGACTTTTGACTTCAGCAACTTTACGGCGTCCAGCAGCATCGGGATATTTTTTGCACGCGAAAGTCTGCCAACATACAGGACAATGAGTTCGTCCCGCTGCAATCCATATGTTTCTCGGATCACATCAAAGTGCTTGGCTCCCTGTTCAGGAGAGAACAGGCTGGAATCAACACCAGGACGTATCACGGTGCAGGTACCAACGTCTTGCGGTAGCGAAGCTAATAACTGTTGGCGCATGTTCTTACTGAAGGTGACGAGTTCACATTGCTTGGCAAGAAGACGCTCGTAATAGGATGATGCCGCATAGGCCGAGGGCCACAACGCAAGCAGGGTGGCTCTGCGCGTGAAAGATAGGCCGTTGGTTTGAAGAAAAGCTTTGGAGTCCATGCGGGCGTTCGTAGGAAAAATCTGCAATAGCTTCCCTTTAAAACCACCTTTCCGCAAACCAGCCCCAATTGCAACCGAGCGAGACCAAATTGCATCGGGCTCAAATTTACGAATGATCCCGGCGCTTCCTACACGGGCAGCCCTTACTCGATTGATTAACTGCTGATGCGGCCAGCGCGCCATCTTGCAAATCTGTTGTGTAACTTGG
>JBCCEO010000201.1:0-11054 GCA_039030255.1 Planctomycetota bacterium
CGGCAGAAGGCGAACCAGCCAACCGAATGGTGGATGCGGTGCTACTTATTCCTTTCGCCATCACAAGCCTGCAAGGAACAGGAGGTCTGGACCGCTTGCCCTATCTTGCGGTGGCGGCGCCGTGGATAGCTGCGGCCGGTTGGATGGGCTATCCGCTGGTCGGCAGAACCTTTGCGGTTCGCTGGCGCGGCGCGGAGAAAAGTCCGAAGTCGATAAGACTAATTGTAGCTTGCCTTTCGGTTCTGACCGGGTTGGGTCTGCTCTCTACTTTGGTTCTTCTACTTGGCTTGATTGGAGGGCCGCAAAGTCGAATCCTTTTGATGGCAGCGATGGCCATCTGCGTGGGCTTCGCGGAGTATTTTCGACGCCGCATGAATCGCGGCGAGACATCCGCGAGTCTTGAAGTAATGGAGCAAAGCGCCAAATCATTTGAACCTGACTCGATCGGTGCTTTATGGATGCTGCGACTGCTGCCGATTCTTACCTGCGGTTTGGCTACGGCCTACTTGCTGGGGAGCCTCGTTCCGCCCTGGGAGTTCGACGTCTTGGAGTATCATCTCCAAGCACCGAAAGAGTACTTCCAGAACGGGAAGATCTCGTTTCTTGAGCACAACGTCTATGCAAATATGCCACTCGGCGTCGAGATGCACAGCCTCGGGGCGATGACGCTCTGGGGAGGAGAATTGGGCTGGTGGCACGGCGGCTTGATCGGCAAGACAATTACTGGTTTTCACGCGCTCTTGGTGGCAGGCCTGATTGGCGGATTTGTGACGATTCGATTTGGTTCCAACCTGGGTTGGGCAGCGGCTGGACTGATCTTAGCCATGCCTGGAAATGCCCATGTTTCTTTTGCGGGATTGGTGGACACGGCACTGGGAGCCTACGTTGCCGCGACGTTGTTGGTGGGCTATCTGTTGCTCGGCACTAGGAAGCATCGCCCAGGATTTTCTGCAAGCGGGCTTGTCGTGATGGGAGTTCTGGCCGGAGCCGCAACGGCCTGCAAGTACCCTGGTCTGTTATTCGCCGTGCTGCCTGCGGGAGTTCTGATGTATTTCGGAGTTCGTGGAGGCTGGCCAGTGAAGCGGGCAGTACTCTGCTGCGGGCTCGGCCTAGTGGTGACTTGTGTTCCCTGGTTTGCCAAGAATTTCGCCCAAAGCGGTAATCCTGTTTTTCCTCTAATGCAATCAGTTTTTGGTGGCAGGGGACTGACTGCCGATCAAGTCGAGCGTTGGACGCAAGTTCATAGTCCGGCTGCGAAAGCAGAGACTGCGCCTTACTCCTTTGCGGCATTGGCTCGCGATGCAAAGCAAGTCGTTGTTGGCTCGCCCTTCGTGAATGTAAGCCTTCAGTTTCTGTGTGCCATTGCGGGATTCTTAGTGCTTATTCAGATTCATCGTAAGGCAATCGAGGCAAAGGAGTTCGTTTGGCTCGCGTCGATCGCCTGGATCTTTATTGTTTGGTGGGTGGCGACGCATCGAATTGACCGTTTTTGGCTGCCGGCGGTTCCCATGATGGCCGTATTAGCCTCGGTTGCTGCGAGTTGGTTGGCAGAAAAGATTTCGGTGTCGCTAGTGGCACTCATACTCTTGGTAGGTGTTGCGGCCGGCGGGTTGGAAGTTGTTGCAGGTGTCGGGCCTTCGGATGTCCGATTTTTAGTGCCCTTGCAGGCGATCGAACAACAAACCTTAGAGGAGTCGGCTGAAGGAACGGTCAATCCGACGACGGCTTGGGTAAATCGAAATTTGGATGCAAAGGATCGCGTCCTGAGCATCGGTGAAGTCAAAGCGTTTCTCTATCGTGTTCCGATCGTCTATGGGACCTGCTTCAACAACGCTCCAGGCGAAGAGTGGCTTCGCGACAAGTCAGAACAGGAGCAACGCGCGAACTTGGCCGACAATGGCATCACACACGTCATGGTAGATTGGTTCGAACTCAACCGTTATCGAAGTCCAGGCAATTATGGCTTCAGCGACTGGCCAACAAAGTCTGAAATTCAGGCGATGGTGGATGCTGGAATTCTACAGCCACTCCAACATCCATTTCCGCTGGATCGAGTTGAGATCTTTGTCGTCGCTGGCGAATGAAAATGGCCGACGCGCGGCATGTGGCTGCGATAGCTGTTAAACTGCTGTCCAAAGAATGCCACCAGCAGATTATTTCATCGCGGAGTCTCTCATGCTTCAATATCGAAAACACCAATTCGGAATTTGTGTGCTGGCCGCTCTAGCCAGCGTTGGCATTGCGGCTGTTGTAATCTCGCAACCGCCGCAAAGAGGCAGAGGGCAGGGCGGGCGTGGTCCCGGACGAGGCGCTGGGAATGCTGATCAGCCTTTTGTGGGTGTACTGACCTCGCAAGGCAAAGAAGAAGGGCTATTTTCGATCGAGTCGACGGGGGTTTCGACGAAACCAGTCGTCGACGCGACTAAGGATTTCCTGGCGAAGCTCAATGATGAACAAGTATTGAAGACGATGTTTCCAGTCAAGGACAAGGAATGGAGGCTTTGGGACAATCGCCACTTTTACAAACGCCAAGGTGTTGGTTTTGATGAAATGAGTAAGGAGCAACGCGAAGCTGCGTTCGCGATGATAGAAGCTTCCTTAAGTGCAAAAGGATTGAAGAAAACGAAGGACATCATGAAGCTCAATGGAACACTAGCTGAGCTGGCCAACAATTTTGAGGAATACGGCGAGTGGTTGTACTGGATCACCATCATGGGCGAGCCTTCGGAAAAGAAACCCTGGGGCTGGCAGCTGGACGGACACCACGTAGTGATCAACTACTTTGTGCTGGGGGACCAAGTCGTGATGAGTCCTGTTTTTATGGGGTCAGAGCCCGTGGAAGCCAAGGACGGGAAGTTCAAGGGCACGATCGTGATGCAGGACGAGCAGAATAAAGGCCTTGCATTCATGCAATCTCTTTCACCTGAATTGCAGGGTCAAGCGATTTTGATGAAGGACAAATCGCGAAACAACAATCTGTCCGAGGCCTACAAGGATAATATTCAGCTCGATTATGCAGGCTTGAAGTGTTCAGAATTGAATGCCAAGCAGCGAGAACTCTTTTTATCGCTCGTCAAAGAATACGTCGGCAACATGGATGATGGGCATGCGAAAGTAAAAATGGCGGAGGTCGAAAAACATCTCGACAAGACCTACTTTGCATGGATCGGTGGCGCGACGGCCGAAAGCGTCTATTACTATCGAGTCTATAGTCCAGTCATATTGATCGAGTTCGATCATCAGCGACGTGTTGCTCCTTTTCGAAGTCAAACCCCAATGCGCGAGCACATTCATACGGTTGTTCGTACGCCCAACGGTAATGATTACGGTAAGGATTTATTGCGACAGCACTACGAAGCGCATTCCCACGATTAACACGGCTCGGAACGAGTCATTTTTGAAGATAGCAGGCCGAAATCCTTGTTTGTTGACGGCTCAACGCGCATTCTAGGCGTACTATCTCTCTGCAAGTGCAGCAATTTGTTCATTCCAAAGAGTGTTGAATCCAGTGGCTCACGCCTTCATCGTCCCGTTTGTGCTGTACCTGCTTGGCACCAACTTTATCTCTGCCTTCGGGGATGAAGCGTATCCGATTGGGTACACAGTCGTTGCGCTGGTTGTGGCTGCTTCGATCTTGTTTTACCGTCGCGGTAAAGATGCCAGCGGCGAGCGCATTCTCAAGCCCCACTGGAACATTGGCTGGGGCGTACTGTTTGGCGTGATAGGATTGTTCTTATGGCTCGGTGCATGTTGGTTGCATCTTGAATCTTACATGGCTCCCTATCTCCCGAGCTTCATCCAGCCTGGGAAACGCGTTGGCTACAATCCATTCGAGCATTTGAGCGAAGGTCTAGCCGTATGGAGCTTTATTGCAGTGCGATTGGTTGGCATTGCTGTAATAGTGCCGATTGCAGAGGAGTTGTTTTGGCGTGGATTCTTACTTCGCTGGTTGATTGACCCAGAGTGGAAGAAAATCAAGCTGGGAGAATTCACGTATGAGTCCTGCGGGATTGTCGTCCTGATGTTTACGTTGGCGCACCCTGAGTGGCTTGCGGCCGCGACTTGGTGTCTACTCATCAATGGTTTGCTTTATTGGAAAAAAGACCTTTGGCAGTGTGTCGTGGCCCATGCAGTGACAAATCTTCTGCTGGCGATCTACGTGCTCAATTCCGGACATTGGTGGCTGTGGTAGAATTCCGACATTGAGATCAAGTCGTTTTTTGGTTTTGGGTTGGAGTCGGAAATGAATCGCAAAGTTGCCTACTTTGGGCTCCTGTTGCTGCTCGGTATGCAATCGGACGTTTTTTCCTTTCTAGGTCCAAGGCCATTGGCGGCCCAGGACCGAAAGCCCAATCTGATCTACATCATGGTCGATGATTTGGGATACGGAGATCTAGGCTGCTTTGGGCAGGAAGTGATCCAAACTCCCAATCTCGATAAACTCGCCAACGAAGGGATGAAGCTGACGAGTTACTACGCATGCTGCACGGTTTGCCGACCGTCTCGACTTGGATTGTGGACTGGAATGCATATGGGCCACACAGCCATCGATTCAAATTCCTCTTACGTGTTCACACCTGAAGATGTAACCGTAGCAGAGCTGCTTCAAAACGTAGGCTATACGACCGGTGGCGTAGGCAAATGGGCCATGGGCGGTCCCGAGACGGCCGGAAACCCGAACAGCAATGGCTTTGATTTCTGGATGGGCTATTTGGATCAAGGCGAAGCCCACAACTACTATCCAGAGCGGCTCTACCGCAACAATGAAGTTTTTCCGATGGAAGGAAACGTCATTGGCGATTACCCGAACGGTCGCGGTCGAGTTGCGTCCAAGCGAGTAACCTATTCGCACGACGTTATGACCGAGCAGATGACGGACTTCGTTAGAGCGAGCAAATCGCAACCTTTTCTATTGCACGTCCACTGGACGATTCCTCATGCCAATAACGAAGGAGGTCGTGTGCTGGGTAATGGCATGGAGGTTCCGGACTATGGCATCTACGCCGACAAAGACTGGCCAGACGTGGAGAAGGGGCAAGCAGCCATGATCACGCGCATGGACCGCGATGTTGGCCGGTTGGTTGAATTGCTGCGCACGCTTGAGTTAGCAGAAAATACGCTGATCGTATTTACTTCGGACAATGGTCCGCACAGCGAGGGAGGGCATAAGCACGAGTACTTTGATGCCAACGGTCCGCTTCGAGGCTACAAACGCGATCTCTACGAGGGCGGAATTCGAGCTCCTACGATTGCTTGGTGGCCTGGCAAGATTAAACCGGGGTCGACAAGTGACGAACCACTGGCGGGCTATGATTGGCTTGCTACTGCTTGCGAATTATCTGGAGTGAATACGCCCACCAATACTGACGGCATTTCCTTTCTTCCAACTTTACTCGGTAAGGAGCAGGAGAGTCACAAGTACTTGTACTGGAGCTACGGAGAAAAGATCGCAATTCGCCAAGGTAAATGGAAGGCCGTGATTTCCGGCAAGAACAAGCCTCTTGAGCTTTACGATTTGGAAAAGGATATTGGCGAGACGAATAACGTCGCGGAGTCCAATCCAGAAGTTGTTGAGATTCTTGTGGCCAAAATGGCCGAAGCGGCTTCCTAAGCCTAGGACTTCCAATAGGCGCGGCCGGTTGGATTGCAATTGGGGTGCGAGCTCGCAGTTTCGATCGACAGCATATGAAGTGACTTTTGCATATAGTTGCTTCGCGATACAAACCTTCGTCGAAATAGTTAGGAAACATGACTAGCTACGAACAACGCCCGGGAAACCATGAGTGTTTTGACTACCACCGCGACTATGTTGCGATGGTTCCCGATGGGAACATATTGGAGATTTTGAAGGCGCAGCAAAAGTCGATTCCAAACTACATTCGATCTATTCCTGCAGAACAACTGTCCGTTGTGCACTCTCCTTATGGTTGGAGTGTGCGAACCGTGATCGAGCATTGCTGCGATGCCGAGCGAGTTTTTGGCTATCGAGCCTTGAGGTTTGCGACCGGCGACCAAACGGATCTTCCTGGCTGGGATGAGACTCACTACGCCAGTTGCGGTTACGGCCAGGAATTGGGGCCAGAGGAGTTGGCAGAAGAATTCGCGAGTTTGCGCGCGTCAAGCTTAGGCCTGTTGAGGCGGTTGAAGCCTGAAAACCTTGGTCAAATAGGCAATGCCGATGGTCGAAAAGTCTCCGTGCGGACCATCGTTTGGCTGATGGCTGGACACTGGATTCACCATCACAGGATCCTGGAAAAACGGTTGAATGCAGATTCTTGAGCAAGATATGCGAGCAATGCCTTGTCCACCCAAAGGGATGGTTTTACGCGAGATTCTGAAAAAGTTGATTGACTGAGCACTGTGGAATCTGTAGTCTGCCGACTCTTGTCTAAGCGACCTATCGCTCACCTACGTTCCCTTCAGCGGTGATTGGGGCGTAACTTTTCACTTTTTTAATCGAACTCTCTTCTCTCGTCTTAGAGATTCTTTGGTCTTTTCCTTGAATCGCAAAAAGGTGGTTTGATGATGCGCTTTTTTACGGGCCTTGCCCTCGTTTTTCTGATGTTTTTCTGTCCCAGTCCAGTTCTTCGGGCAGGAACATTTGAAGTAGAAAGTCGCGCCGAGCTGAACCGGTTGATGGTTGAGCTGCGAGCGCAACAGTTCCTAACACATGCAACATTCGGTCCAAAGGATACCGACGTTCAAGCTCTAGCAGATCGCATGATGCAAATCGGTGTGCGAAGAGCAGCTTCCGAGTGGATTGACACTCAGTTTCAGCTGCCTGCGTCTACACACCAGCAGTTGGCCGAAGATATGGTCGCTGCGGATGGATTTGAAACGACGCAAGCAAGCATCAATGTTGCGCGATATCGCTACCACGCATGGTGGCACAATGCGGTTACTGCCGAAGACCAATTGCGGCAACGTGTCGCCTGGGCATTGATGCAGATTTGCGTCGTAGGTGAAAGCGGCTCGAACTTCAATAATCGAGCTGCTGGAAAACTTGGCAAAGGCCGGTGGTTGGGGCTTTCTAATTACTATGACATGCTCCTGAACAACTCCTTTAACAATTATCGAGATGTGCTGGGCGATGTGACATTCCATCCCATCATGGGCGTTTGGCTGAGCCATTTACGGAATCAGAAGCAGGACGCTTCGCAAAACATCTTTCCCGATGAGAATTACGCGAGGGAAATCTTGCAGCTGTTCAGTATCGGTCTCTACCGGCTGAACACAGACGGGACATTTCAAAGAAATCCAAGCGGCGACTTAATCCCGACCTACGACAATACCGAAATAGAAACGTTCGCGCGACTCTTCACCGGCTTGACCTACAACCAGAGCAATAGTCTGCGGTCTGGAACGGTGAACTTTCAAGAGCCGATGATGATGTTTGATGAATTCCATGATCAAGATCCAAAGCAGGTGTTTCTTGGACAAACGCTTCCCGGCGGCGTCGGCGGTGTAGCGGATATCAATGCAGGCCTGGATAACATTATGAACCATCCGAGTGCTGGTCCATTTATCGTTCGTCGCTTGATCCAGCGACTAGTGCGGTCCAATCCTTCAAAGGGCTACATGCGTCGTGTTGTGCGAAAATTCAACAACAACGGACAGGGTGTCAAGGGCGACATGAAAGCTGTGCTGAAAGCGATCTTGCTCGATCAAGAAGCTTGGGACGGAATTCGAATGGTTCGAAGAGCTAATCCTTGGCGGCTTGAAGTCACCGGTCGTGGTACTGAACGTAGCCGACTTTCCGAGCCCGTCGTTTTGTACGCAAGTTTTATTCGCCGTTACGGTAGCACGGACAATCCAAACGGCTACTTCTTGATGAACAAGTTGAATTTCAATTGGGCACAAGCGCCTTATGCATCGCCAAGTGTTTTCAATTTTTACTTGCCTGATTTTCAACCGGCGGGTGATATCAAGGAATATCAAGCTTCCAGACGGATCCCTGAGAGAACGATTTACGCTCCTGAGTTTCAGATTTTGGATGGTGTCTTCGCCAACCGAACGCCGAACCGATTTCGGGCTGATGTGATTAATGAGGAATTAGTCCACACGAACTTGAATAATTCTACTGCCGTGATTCGCACGACGATCAGTTATGACTTTTCCGCTGAGAAGGCTTTGGTAAGCGATTCCGCTGCCTTGGTAGCACACTTGGACGCCAAGTTATGTTGTGGAACGATGTCCAATGCGACGCGTCAAGCGCTGGTAGAAACACTAAATCTAACGACAAATGAAACGAATCGTTTTCGTGTCGCCATGATAGGTGTCTTGACCTCTCCGGCTTATTCCATTGCTGAATAATCACTGATCAATGCCTCGGAGTGCTGGTCCGCCTGCACTCCGCTCTTTCTTCTCCCTCATCTCAAAAAAACAAAGAGCTTGAAAATGGCACGTAAGAACAAATTTGAACTTCCGCGACTCGATCGTCGCGCCTTTATGCAGCTTTCGGGTGGCTGCGCGGCACTTAGTTCCACATCGCTACTATCTACGTTGGTCAATTTGAAGATGACCAACACGGCGGTTGCTGCCAGTGGTGGTGATCTCTCGGGTTACAAAGCCCTTGTATGCGTCTTTTTCCTGGGTGGCTACGATTCGTATAACGTTCTGGCTCCCTATGAGACCGCAGAGTACAACGACTACGCTAGTGCAAGAACAAACTTGGCCTTGCCTAGGGAAGATTTGTTGGAAATATCAGATCGCAGCGGCAGGTCCTTTGGTGTGCATCCTGGGATGGGTGAAGTGCGCGATATGTACAACAGCAACAATCTTGCCTTTGTAGCAAACGTTGGCAGTTTAATTGAACCGACAAATCCCAATAACTACAACGATGTCGCGAAACCACTTGGTTTATATTCTCACTCGGATTTGATCCAGCATTGGCAGACTTGCGTGCCGCAATCACGCTCGCAAGTTACCGGTTGGGGCGGTCGTATGGCCGATATGCTGACGGACACGGTAAATCAAAATCCTTCCATTGCAATGAATATTGCGTTGGGCGCTCTCAACACCTTTGAAACAGGTTCATCGGTTGTGCCCTATGTGGTGCAGCAAAGCGGTGCCACAGCGCTCAGCGGCTATGGCAGCACGGGCACGGGGCTCAACGGTTTGTACACCAAGTTCACCGACGACATGCTCGGTCAGCAATATGGGGATCTCTTGGAGAAGTCTTTTGCTGAAACGCGTCGTTTGAGTATTGATGGAGCCATTGGCTTCAACAGCGCGACGAACTCGGTAACGTTGAACACTGAGTTTCCCGATACCTCGCTCGCCAACAATCTGAAGATGGTGGCAAGAACGATCGGCGCAGCCGACACTTTGCAGCAAAGCCGTCAAATATTTTTCGTTTCGATTGGGGGCTGGGACCATCATGACGAGGTTATCAATCGTCAAGCAGGAATGTTGCCCATGGTAAGCCAAGCTCTCAAAGCGTTTTACGATGCTACTGTAGAGTTGGGCGTGGCGGCTGATGTGACGACTTTCACGGCTTCAGATTTTGCTCGAACACTCTCTTCTAACGGAAACGGTAGCGATCATGCCTGGGGCGGCAATCATATGGTCATGGGAGGTTCTGTTTCTGGAGGTCAAGTTTACGGTGACTATCCAGCGTCGCTTGCTCTAGGAAATCCATTGGATCAAGGGCGTGGGCGACTCATCCCAAGCACTTCCGTAGATGAATACAATGCGGATCTCGCTTGCTGGTTTGGAGTCGAAAACAACGCAGAACTCGAAGACATCCTGCCCAATATTCGCAATTTTCATCCTGCAGGTGAGGGACCGCCACCAGTTGGATTCATGCAAGGCGGATTGGGTGGCGGCGAAGGCGGCTTTATCCAGCCGCCTACCGGTGGTAACCCAGGCGGAGGGAGCCAAGGTGGTGGAGCGGCCGGAGGCTTCGGCTTCTAAGCTGGCTACTGGCTAAATGTGGCAATCAAGCTGTTTTGCCCCACGGTGGCCCGACTACACTTCGTTGGGCTGCCGTTTTCTTTTGTCGAGAGGCATCGACGACGACCACCCCGCGCGGTGCTGAGGTTGATCAAGCACCCGGGCTCACCAATTTCGATTGGAGGGCTTCACCGAAAGCCGCAAGGGCGTATCAAACGACCTTTTGGCAGACTGGTCATGAACTAAATACAGTCTATCCGAGCCTCAAGCGGAGTTGCGAGCTAAGCTTCCGATAATTGGGTTGAAACTAAACCAATTTTCTTGCAGTCCTTATGCAAAGTTCTGAAACACCAGTCACACCAAACGCCTTGCCCATCATTCTGCCTCAGAAGAATGCAGTGATCAACGACGCCATTCTCTATGTGTGCACACACAACTGCTACGGTGTTGAAGGTCAGTCCGGAGGTTGTTGTATGGTATCTGATCGAGATTGGATTATCGGGCCAATCGATGACACCGAGCGTTTTTTGATGGATCTGTCAGAGCATTTGGATCGCGAAGTCATGTTCGAAGAAGCCTTCATCGAATACCAAGAAGGCAAACAGCTCTTTCCCGACCGACCGAGCTGGCAGAACCCTGACCACTACCCCGCATTGCGAATTCTGCCTGAGGACCCACGGGGGAATCCGTGCTGGCTATTGTCAGCGGAAGGAACCTGTTCGGTTCATGAAATCAAGCCAAGAGTCTGTCAGAACTATTGTTGCCAACACATAGTTGATCTGGAAGAGCTTTTGCGCATTAGGTTGTAGCTGAGAACGTTTCGCTGGATGCACTCAAAACAATGTCACACGCAACGATTTCAAAACGTCCAGGGCTACTCTAATTTTTGGTAACTACTCGATAAGGGCTGGATAAGGCCCAGTGTATCACCGTATGGAGCGCCAGTGTTGTTTGTTTGCAAAAATACTGGCATGCTCTCTATGTGCATCGATTTTAGATCTTTGTACGCTAATACGAGGTTAGATGTGTTCCCCTTTCCTCACATTGGTGCTTTGTTGGATTGTTTGAGGCGATCGAAGTACTTCAGCAGCATTGATTTAGCGTCTGCTTATCTTTAGGTTAGGACTGCAGCGGGGCATGAGCATTGAACTGCTTTCTTA
>JBCCEO010000202.1:0-11053 GCA_039030255.1 Planctomycetota bacterium
CCGGCCGCCCGAAGCTGCTCGAGCATGCGGTCGATGCGATACGGAGGCTCGGTGATGTCCTCGAGCATCAGGATGGCCCCACGCGTATCGACCTCCCAGGGCGTACCCAGGCTCGCGTAGTCTGCGGTCGGGATTGGATCGAACTTGTGATCATGACATCGCGCACAGGCAATTGTCATTCCCAGCAGAGCTTTCCCAAGTGTATCTATCTGCTCATCCACGATATCCGCTTGCTTCTTAACCGGATCTTTTTCGGCAAGGATTTTTGTTCCGATCGCGAGAAACCCCGTCGCGACCTGCGCCTGCAACTTGCGTTCAGACAGGCTCTCCAAATCCCCAGCCAGCTGCTCACGAACGAACTCATCAAAGGGCAAATCAGCATTGAGAGTATCAATAACGTAGTTGCGATAGCGCCAAGCCAAAGGGTAAAGATGGTTCTCGTCCGTACCATTGGAATCGGCATATCGCACCACGTCGAGCCAATGACGCCCCCATCGCTGACCATAGGCGGGAGAGTCTAACAGCTTGTTGATCAGCTTATCCCAGGCCTGTGGATCTTGGTCAAATTCGAATGCTTTTATTTGTTCGTAAGTTGGAGGAACCCCATGCAAGTCAAAATACAACCGTCTAATGAGCACGCGTCGATCCGCCACTCCGACCGGACTCGCCCCAGCAGCTTCTAACTTCGCCATCACAAAATTATCGATCGGATCTCGTGGCCAATCCCGATTCTGAACATACGGCACGCTTTGCAAATCCGGCTTTTGAAACGACCAATGCTCTTGCCACCGGGCCCCACCCTCTATCCATTCCTCGATAAGGGCGATCTCCTGTTGTGTCAGCTTTCGACCTGCTTCCTTTGGCGGCATCTCCTCGCCACCCGATCCTTTTATTCGTCGAATTAATTCGCTTTGTTGCGCGTGTCCCGGAACAATCGCAAACTTGCCCGACTCTAACTTCTCAAAAACAGTTCTATCGTCGAGTCGCAAACCGGCTTGTCGCTCTTCTACGTCTGGACCATGGCATTCGAAACAATGCTGAGCCAGAATCTTGGTCACTTCTGCATGCTGCGAGGTCGGCGATTCTTGGGCGTGGGCAATACGATTATGACTCGCGGGCCAGAGAGCCAAAACAATGGCAACCAATGCCAAGCGGCAGCAAACAAACTGAAAAACTGTGCTCATCGCAATAATCGTGTAGCGAAAGAAGCAATTTGAAATCGTCACCGCATTGTAATCTATTCCCTTGCAGCCAATACTACATTAGTTCCCCAACCTCGTTGCCAAAGCCACCCAACTGGGTAACTCAAATGCGAGTTGCCTCAATGCACGTGGAACCCTTTGGCAGGACAAACATTGAGTAATGGCCGCCAAACGGAAACGCAAGAAGAGCTCCGCGTCTGCCAAGCAGCGCGTAAACCAAGCGAACTCCAATTCATCGAACAGACAGCCAGGTGAAGAGTCTCCAACTTCCGGATCGTGGCTTCAGAAATACCAATCTATGTTGCTTGGCGTCGTGGTGTTGCTCATCATTGGATTCGGATGCTTTACGGTTTTCCAATTGCGCCAGTCAGGAAAACCACGTAGTCGCCCCGCAAGGGCGCAAAATGATGCTGCTCAAGCCACGACAACGAATCCGCGCTTCTTTGACTTCAGCAACTTGATCTTGAAGTGGGACGACTTGCAAGCACAGTCGATGACTATGCTGAAGTCGACCTCGAGCAGTTCCAACATTCGTCCGCAGGATTACTCGGGTCCTGATAGCTGCGTCGAATGTCACCAACAGAACTATGATGACTGGTCCAATCACTCCCACCGATGGATGAATGCACTGGCAACGGAAGAAACTGTAGCCGGTGATTTCTCAGGTGCATCTAAAATGAACTACCACGGAGGAGTAGCAACCTTTTTCCGCCAAGAGGGCGAATTTCGCATGCGATACGAGCGTGATGATCTAACGCGGGAGTATCGCATCACGCAAACCATTGGATCAAGGTTCTATCAATACTACGTTGGCGTCGGATTAGTCGGTCCTGAGCCCAAAGAACACGATTATTACTCCGTAGATTTTGTCTTGCCTTTCGGATACTGGTTAGATCGCAATGCTTGGGTACCGGTAGTCCATATCTTCACCGAAGCAGAAGAGTCTGTGCGTTGGGACTCCCTCGAGCAACTTAAGCCTCCTGCTTCGGCAAGTTCCGAAATTGAAGAAGTTGGAACCGCGCGCGGCGTGCTCGATCACTCGCAGGACATTGCCGTAACCTACGCGCGTTCCTGCAACTTCTGCCACACGACTTTTTCGTTTGGCGACATGATGGTTCGCAACCCCAAAGTCATCGGGCCATCCATGCCAGAAAAACACATGCTTGAACTGGACCACTACGTCTCGGAAGTCCGCCCGGAGATTTGGAGCGGCGATAAATCACCTGAAGAGATGCCGCAATCTTCACTCGAATCATTGATCGACGAGCACTTTGGTTTCGACGCCCGCGACCAAGCGGTAACTCTAGGAGTCAGCTGCGAGGCATGTCACTTGGGATGTGCGGATCACGTGAAGAACGAAAAGGCGAAGCCTGCATTTTCGGCCCAGCATCCTCACTTGTTTGTGGATGCCAAGTCTTCGCGTCAGAGCGGCAGAAGCCCAGAGAACTTGAATGCCGCGTGCGCACGCTGCCATGCAGGCAAACGGCCTACCTATGCCGCTGGAATGTCTACTTGGAATTCCACCGAGTATTCTGACGCAATCAAAGGAAGTTGCTATTCAGAACTAACCTGCGTGAATTGTCATGATCCGCACAAGCCGATCGGAAAGTCCTGGACGAAAACTCCAGCGCAAGACGATGCATCCTGCATTAGCTGCCATGCCAAATATGAAGACCCTGTCGCTCGCCAGAGCCACACGCATCATCCGGTTGGAAGCACTGGCGACAATTGTCTCAATTGCCATATGCCAAAAATCAACGAGGGCATGCAAGACGTTGTTCGTACCCACACTATTTTCTCACCGACCGAACCCAGTATGCTGGCTGCCAACCAACCCAATGCGTGCAACATATGCCATTTGGAAAAGAGCATTGAATGGACGTTAAGCTATTTGGAACAGTGGTATGAAAAACGCTATGACAAGCGATCAATTCTCGCCAATTACAGTGACCCCGCGCAGCCGGTTGGCTTGGGCTGGCTGACTGGGGAACATCAAGCGACACGTCTAGTGGCAGTCGAAGCCTTTGGCACTCAATCTGCCCAATGGGGACGTGATGCCGTAGTGAGTATGTTAGACGATCCATTCCTGCTGAATCGCCAGTTTGCGCAGAAGGCCGTCGAAACTCTGACTGGATCCAAACTCGATCAAGAATACGGCTACTGGTATTATATGTCGCGCGAAGAACGCGAGCCCCTGCTTGAGGAGATTCGTAGTAAACTGAACGAGTCCAAATAATTTCAGCTGGTTGGCTCCGCATTTTCCTACAGCTACCGTTCTCGTGCTGCAACATTTTTCGCTCCCCAATTTTGAAGCTTCTATGATTTCCCGCGCCTCCATCGCCTTGCTGCTTTCTCTCCTAACAGTCGGTTTCGTATCCAAGGCCACTGCAGAAGTTGTTCCCTTACCAGATACTGTAGAAGCGAAACGCCTGCCGGGAGCCAAGCCGCGCAACGTGGTGTTCATTCTTTCCGATGACCATCGTTATGATGCGATGAGTTTTATGGGGCACAAGCTGGCCAAGACTCCTCATATGGACGCCATCGCCAAGCAAGGAGCTCATCTTAAGAATGCTTTTGTCACCACATCGCTGTGCTCGCCTAGTCGTGCTTCCATTTTGACTGGCTTGTATACCTTTCGACACCGCGTCATAGACAATCAACGCGTGGTGCCCGATGGCACACTCTTTTTTCCCCAGTACTTGCAACAAGCTGGCTACAACACGGCATTCATCGGCAAGTGGCATATGGGCCATGCTAACGATTCACCTCGTCCAGGCTTCAACCACTGGGTAAGCTTCAAGGGTCAGGGACACTACTATCCACCGAACGATAAATATACCATCAACGTCAACGGAGATCGTGTCAAACAAGACGGCTACATCACTAGTCTGCTAACTCGTTACGCAATCGATTACCTCAAAGAACAAACCGAACGTGAACAACCATTTTTTCTCTACCTTTCGCATAAGGCGGTTCACGGACCTTTCACGCCGGAACCAAAATATAAAGGTAGTTTGAAAGACATTCCGTTTGAAAACCCGCCTTCGAGCTCCAAACTCGAGGACAATTTACAGAACAGACCTCGATGGCTCTTGGACCAACGCAACAGTTGGCACGGAATGGATTTCCCGCTGCACACCGGTGCAAGCATAGAAGCTTTTTACAAGAGTTACTGTGAATCCCTGCGAACGGTCGACGACAGTATCGGCGCCGTAATGGAACAGCTCAAGAGCATGGGAATCTACGAAAATACGCTCGTCATCTACATGGGAGACAACGGCTATATGTTTGGCGAGCATGGCTTGATCGACAAACGCGTGGCCTATGACACTTCCAGCCGCGTTCCGATGCTGATGCAATGCCCAGAGATTATCGAGGCAGGTTCAGTGGTCGAAGAAGTCGTGGCAAATATCGATATTGCGCCAACGGTAATGGAAGCCATGGGACTACAGAAACCTGCGCACATGGATGGCTCCAGTTTTTTACCTTTGGCACAAGGCAAGTCCGTTCCTTGGCGCGACTACTTCCTTTACGCGTATTACTGGGAACAAAACTATCCGCAAACACCCACGCACTTTTCCCTGCGGGGCAACAAGTACAAATACACCACGTACTATGGCATATGGGATTCGGACGAACTATTTGATATAGAAGCAGATCCAATGGAGCAATACAACTTGTTGCACGATCCCAAGTTTTCTGAACTCAAGGGCGATATGCAGAATCGGCTTTACAGCATGATGGAAGAGCTTGGAGGAATGCAAATCCCATTGAATCCGCCGCGTGGTCGCCAACAGAACAAACGCTTGCGTAATCGCGACGGCGTCCAAGCAGCTGATTTCCCGGAAGCTTTGATTGTCGATGAGCCGCTTCGCAAGGAACTCGTTAAGTAGACTACTGAAGCTTGTTGCTCGCCTGCGTAGGCCTCTTGATTAACGTCGCTGGCGAAGCGAATCAAAATTGGTGCCGATCTCCTGGCACTTAAGCATTTGATCCCTATCTCTTGCCCCATTTCAATACTCGGCCACCAAGTTTGCGGAAAAATAAGCTAAAACCTTCGCCAATCTGGTATAGAATCAGGTGCTTATCACCCACCAACTTGCTTGAAGAATACCCATGAAGCGAGCTCATACGATCCTCCGTTTTTCATTTCTCACCTTGTTCTGCTCTCTTTTTGCGTTTGATTCGGTCACGGCCCAACAACAGTCTGTTATCGACTCACTGCAAAAACAGGCAGACAGAGAGCGCGAAAGAGTCCTCAAAAGCCAGGGCCCCGCGCTACCTAGGACACTACTTAATTTGCTCCGCCGGCAGGATGTCATTGATGATCTGGGAGTCGATGCCACCGACCTTCGAAACCGGCTGAAAGGAATCCAAAGTGTAGAAACTGAATATGGGAAAAAGCGAAGCGAGCTCTACAAGCAATTCGATCTCAGCAAACCAGAAGAAAGCAAAGAGTATTACAAACAAACAAAGGAATTGGAGGCAGAACTAGAAAAGAATCGGAAAGAAGCCATCGAGGAAGTTCTGACACCTGAGGAATACAAACGGGTCTTGCAAATTTCAGTCCGTAAGATGATCAAGAGTTATGGACTCTCTGAGATCCTGATCTACAGCGACTTACGCGAGAAACTGAGCCTTAGTGACCGACAGCTTGAGAACTTGAGAAAAGAAGCCGAAATAATCATGGCCGAGAAGGAAAGACGGCTAAAGAAAATGGAGGCCGAGTTTGACAATAAAGTTCTCGAACTGCTTAGTATTCAGCAGAAACTGAAGCTTCAAGAAGTCGTTGGAAGGACCTACGAACACCCTCCTAATAGAAACGCTTCCATCTTTTCCAACGTCAAGTATTACGAAAAACGAATTCGCGACGAGATCGAAAAGAATAAGTAGCTACGGGCAACGGGGTTTCAGCATTATCGAAGCTTCGCATAAATCGCGCTTGGCCTAACTTCTCAGCATTGGGGCATCTGCTGGGCTGCGAATTGTTTGTTTCTGGTGATTGGCGATAGCGCTCGATGCTATGTCTACCCTTTCGATCTGTAAATCCACAGAATAGATTTTCGTGCACGGCTATTCAAACTCGGCGTACTGACTAATGCTGAGTAACGAGTTGCGATTCGTCACGAGTCCGATAAAGGAAGGCATCCGACGTAAGCAACGAAACGATGAGTGCATTCATGCTTCCACCGCTTTTGCGGTAAGCCCGATGGGCATCTTGAAGAACCTCTCGATCATCTAGTGTTTCGTTACGCCCCATCCAAAAACGAAATGCGTGCCGAACAAAGACTTGCTCCGCCCGCTCGCTATCCGCAATCCGTTGAATCATCTCGATAGCATTGCCGACTTTTCCATCGATGGCCGGATCGCCAGAATCAATGATCTCACCAGAAGTATCAACGGGCTTGTCCATTTCCGTTTCACGGAAAATACCGGCATGGTTGTACATTTCAAAAGCTAGTCCCAACGGATCCATTTTTTGATGGCAGGTCCAGCAGTAATCTTCCTTCGTAACCCGCATCCGCTCGCGAAGCGTGCTCTTCGGTTCATCAGGCAACATCGCATCGACGGTAATCGGTACATCAGGAATTCCACCGCCTAACAAACGCTCGCGAACCCAGCGTCCGCGCAGAATGGCGTGATTGTCCATAGCGTCTGAATGGGAAACAAGCCAACTGGGATGGGTCAAGATCCCCAAGCGTTGCCCTTCTGGAGCAGTCGCTAAAGTACGTTCAGGTTTCATTGATCCATTTCCGAAGCTACGACGACTGACCCTCGCAAATATTCTCTGTCCCGCCAGCTTGGCTTCTTCAACATTGTGATTGACGTTGCCGGCTTTCTTTTTCGCAGCGCTCAACCTTTTCTTGGCAGCGCTAAGAGCCTTATTTTTGGCGTTCAAATCACGCTTCAGCGCTTTTGTCTCGGAATTGGTTTCGATCTCTTTTTTGATCGCAGCGACTTCGTCTTCAAGGATCTTGACCTCAGCAGAAACTTCCCGCGTAGCCTCCTCCGTAGCTTTCTTGGCAGCCGCAACCGACTCAGCCCGCTCTTGCTTGCTGCGTTGACGACCAAAATACACATTGTCACTCTTCGTTGCGACGACTCTGTTCGTGGTCAGCAACTCCTTCAAGACATCTTTATCTTCTTCTAGAATAAGCTCAATCAATCGATCGGTGCTCGCCGTTGCGTCAAACATAGCCCGATAATAGGATTGCCCTCGATTGGAGGCCCCTGTATCACTCAAGGCCTTCGCATCTTTGCAAATATATCCACCAAGATCGTAGTCGAAATAATCACGAAAGAATCGTAATACCCGAGGTTTTCGAATGCTGTTGTCAGCTAGCATCCGCTCCACCTCACGGCGAACATCATCCTTGGTTCGCATTCGGCCATCGACAATAGAAGTCCTCAAAACTTCATCGGGCTGGATGTAGCGCAGCGCATGATTGATGGCCAAGCCTAATTCCCAATCCTGCAGCATCACGCGACCATGCTCGTCAGGCTGCCCCGACGGAACCAACTCCGTTCGAAACAGAGCATCACGATCTAGGAAGATGGCCGACAGGCCAAGCATGACTCCGTCTTCTTTCCCAAGTTTATCGATCGAATTCTGGACAATCGAAAGATAGTCGTTCAACTCGCTTTCCGTAGGCGCTCGAAAAGTCAACGCCTCAAACAAATATTTTACCGACTCACGAAGTTGAGCTTGGTCAATTCCTTCGGACTCCATGAGACTCTTGATGGGTGTCAGAGGCCTTGTGACCTTCGTGCTGTAAACCAAACTTGTCGGTAGCCCACGCAAATCTCCTTTCATTTTGTCTTCGATGGATTTCGGGTCATCCGTGATTTGATAAGGCTGTGCAATACTGAGTGGCCCATAAGCCATATAGCGCAAAATATCATCGGCAACGCCCAGAATCTGAGTCGCCTCCGCGCTATTGACGCTGTAGAAATCTGGATAATTCTCCAATCCATGATGCCGGGCAGAAGACAAGACCACAGGCACACTCTTGACCGAGGTAGCATACGCAACCGTTCCGCCTTGCCATTTGATAATTCGATCGGTTCCAAAGTAGAGTTTCAGTTCACCCCCGTGATTGGTCGGCACTACATCGCCACGTGTTCGTTGGCCTGGCTTCTTGGGGTCGAACTGCGGTTCACTATTAATTAATTCATTGAGCCGAGTAATATGCTCCTGCGGAGTTACTCGCCAGAGTCGCGCTGGTGAAGAAGTGGGCTTGATTTTCACATCTTCTGGCAACTCCCCAAAAAGCAAGTCGTGATTGACAAAGTTGCCTTTGTTAGGATCCAAATGCGCGTGAAAACCGCCTTTGTTTCGCATTGCAAAGGTGAGTTCATCTACGACCCAGTCCGAGAATTGCAGACGCTCAGCAACTTCCGGCAACTCCCCGTCTCTCGGCGGCATCTCTTGAAGAGTAACTTGAGCCCAAACGCTTCGCCAAGTCGCCGCATTCACCTCGTCGATGGGCCCCAGGTCATGCAGCGCAAGATTGCCCTCCGGATCGGTGGGACCATGGCAATCGACACAATGATTGTCGAGGAACTGCTTCGCAAACCCCTCGTAACTCAGCTTGCTAGCTTCGGGCTCGGTCGCATTTAGATGTAGCGAGCAAACGAGAAGAAACAGTAAGCAACCAATGGTTAGGAGAAACGAAGCATTGCCAAACCGAAGCTTCATCATAGAGGGCTCCTTCTACAGAATCTGAACAGCCTTTCATAGCCTTCAAGGACCAGCCTGTCTGGCGTACAAGCAGATTTGCCAAAGGCCTACGCCAAGATTTCCTTCAGTGGCCCACTGCTGCGATCAAACTTCTTAGCAAGTTTCTCACTCATATTGAATCGCTCGCAAGTATATCCAGCGACTCGCATAAGCGTTGCGTAGAGCGAGTTGATGGGGCGTTTGCCGTCGAGCTGTGTAAAGCAACCGGTCTTGAAGGCGCCGCCCGAATTACCAAGTAGCATCACGGGCCAATTGGCACCACTCGTATGCTGCTTGTCAGCATTGTTACTCGTGTACACGATTAGCGTGTGGTCCATCATCGTACCGCTTCCTTCTGGAACACTTTCCAGCGCTTCCATAATTCGGACCAACATGCGGCTGTTGTACTGACGAATCTTAATCCAAATCGGATTGTCAGGCTGATTCATATGACCAAGGTTGTGACCTTGCTCCTCAATCCCCAAGCCCTTCCATGCACCAAAGATTTCTCCTCGGCCGGAACCGATAGTCAACGTGTTGGTAATGCCTGAAGTCAGAGAAGATATTCCGAGGTCCAGCAGTACATCGTGCCAATCCGTTTCAAACTCAGGATCGCTATAACGCTCGTCGACCTCCGGAGCAAACTTCTTCAAGTGATCAGAGACGGTGTCAAGACGATCGCGAAGCCCGTTCACCTCGCGGAAACCTTGGACGTACTGGCCATAGCGACGCTTGTCTTCAGAGGGTAAGGCATTGCCTTTGGCTGCCGCTAAATCCTCAATCTTGCTCAACATGCTTGATCGAGCTTCATGCTGAAGGCGAATGTCACCGGTCGAAATGCCACCGTACAACATCTGGTAAAGATGATTCGGGTTGGAGTGCATGAAAATCGGTTGCCCAGCACCACTAGCCGAAAGCGTCGCAATGGTTGGCTTCGTCGTCATGTTTTCAATCGAGTCCATTCCGATGCATAGGTGCGGCAACAACGTTTCTGGCAACACCTTGCTCAATTCGTAATCAATCGTCGCAGCGCTCGGGGGAACGCCATCGCTTCCGCGATAGCCACCCAATGCACCAAAGAACGCGCTGTGTGAGGGACTGGTGTGCAGGCCGTGCAATCCATTCACGATATGCAGTCGCTCTTTATAGGGCTCAAGAGCACTGATCGGCTCAGGTAACGTTACTCCAGCCAAAGAACGGCTATTCTTCATTCCATCCGGAATACATGTCTTCGGATCAAATCCCTGGTTCTGCATGAAGAAGACAATGCGCTTGAGTGGCCCGCCAGTTCCGTTTGGTGCGGCCAGCAGTTTTTCCGGCGCAATTGAGGCAGCCGCGCCTACTCCCGCCGCGACGCCTTGAAGCAATCTTCTTCGATTCAGCATGATTGTCCTTTCACGTTTATTGCTGGCTTCCTTACAAAATCAATATCGGAAGGCCTGGGGGTTGCTGCCACAACATCCAAAGGGGATGTGACACTTTCTCCGTTTGGCAGATGAGTTTACATCTCTTTTAGGGAGTCGTTTGTGACAGCAAAAGGTGGGTCTAAAGGTAGGAAATCAAATAGTGTTATTCTAACCGGTCCACATTTTGCCACAACCTATTTGTGAGTAAGAGGTTACGACACAAACCTGGCTGGATTGCAACACGGACTCTTCGGGGTATTTGACCAAGGGTATAGCGAATTCAAGCCAGAATGGTACCAAAGATTTCTTAGCCATTTCTGCAACACACCAATTCCTGGCCATCATTGGCAACAGAATTGTAGGATCAAAGCTTCCTGTTAATCCGGATGCAAAGATTACAACGGGTTTCCAACTTCCCTAAAGGCACTCAAGCTAGCCCATCAATAACGTAATACACGGTGAACTTGGCTCTCGGGAAAATGCTGAATAGAACAACCGGTTATTCGCCGACTTGATATCCTCCCCTGGCCATGGTGCAACTCCATGATCTAATGCCCGTGTCGCCTCCGGCAATCGACCATTTTCGAGCTATCAAGGCGCGTGGGGCTTTTCAAACAACTTCGCATGCAAACAATCAGGGGCTTTGCTGACTTTCCGAATTCAGTAGCCTATCGAATTGCACTTCGACCACTTAATGCAAACAAAAATGATGACCTCACAAAACG
>JBCCEO010000203.1:0-11042 GCA_039030255.1 Planctomycetota bacterium
ACGGTCGTTTTGATTGAGTCAAATTTTGACGACGCGACTGGAGAACAACTTGGGTTTGCCATCGAACAACTGTGGCAAGCTGGAGCTTTGGATGTATTCACAACTGCAATTAGCATGAAGAAGAATCGACCTGGTGTATTGCTTTCGGTGATTGGCAATCCCGCGCAGCGACGAAAGCTTGAAGAATGCGTATTTCGGCATACAGGTTCGCTTGGCGTTCGTCGCACGCTCTTACAAAGAAGCAAGATGCAACGACGCATCGTAGAGGTCTCGACGCGGCTTGGAAAAATACAAGTCAAGGTGGCTTGGGAAGAATCCATGGGAATAGGACCAAGGTTTGCACCTGAATTCGAGGACTGCAAACGTTTGGCCCGAGCGGCCGACGAAAGCCTGGAGGTCGTTTATCGTTTGGCCATCGAAGCAGCAGAACGAATTGCAGAAGAGTGGCAATCTGAACAAACCGCTCACAACCACGGAGGGCATGACCATGATCACGGGGGACACGATCATGGCGGGCATTCGCACGACCACGGCGGGCATTCACACGATCATGATGGACATGATCACGGCCACTAGCTCCTGGTGCAGAGGGCCAGTGGCCGAATGACACGACAATGACTACACGTAGCCGAATTGCCATTTAGGCGACGGGAGTTGTTTCCGTCGTCACTTCGAAGCCCATATCGCGGATCATGTTGTAGTCATACTCCGGTGCTTGGCCCTTGGTCGTTAGATAATCGCCAACGAACAAGCTGTTTGCCACGTAGAGACTCAGTGGCTGCAAGGTGCGCAAGTGCTTTTCGCGACCGCCAGCGATCCGAAGTTCACTACTCGGGTTTACAAATCGCATCATACAAAGTCCTCGCAAGCAGTCTTGAGGAGTGAGTGGACTTTGGCCTTCCAGCTGCGTCCCCTTGATCGCATGCAAAAAGTTTAGCGGTATGGATTCAGCTCGAACTTCACGTAAATCAAACGCCATCGAGACCAAGTCTTTATAAGACTGCCCCATTCCCATAATGCCGCCGCTGCAAACCTCTAATCCCGCATCGCGAACATTGCGAAGCGTGTCCATGCGATCTTCGTAAGTGTGCGTGGAACAAATCTCGCTATAGTGTTCGTCGCTGGTGTTCAAGTTGTGATTGACTCGATCAACTCCGCATTCCTTTAAACGCCCTGCGTCCTCCGGAGTCAGCAACCCCAAGCAGGCGCAGATTTTGAGATCATGCTTTTCCTTAACCAAAGGAACAATCTCTTCGACAGCTCGCATCTCGCGTTCGTTCGGTGCACGACCGCTAATCACAATGCAGTATGTGCTCGACCCGCGCTGCGCTGCTAGCTGTGCGCCGTTGAGCAATTGGCTGGTCGTCAACATACTGTACTTTTCGATCGGTGCCGAAGAGTTTTTGGACTGCGAGCAGTAGCCGCAGTCCTCTGGGCAAAGACCGCTTTTGGCATTCACCAAAAAGTAGAGCTGAACCATTTTTCCAAAATGCTCATGACGCAATCGGTAAGCAGCGGCAATAAGATCTAAGAGATCTTCGTCCGAGCTTTCCAAAATGGATTCGGCCTGATCACGATCGATTGTCCCTCCCAGGAGAATCTCTTGAGCCCACTGATGCCAGACGGTTTGAGACGTAGGATTCAGTTCAATCATCAAAAACAACTTCGGAACAAGGGAGCAAGTTTGCAGATGGAGTTTTATTAAAGTCAAATACTATCGATCTTGGAATGCCACTCAAGGACCCCGGAATGCCCCGAGCTTCAGTATGGTGTGCTTTCCCTTTCCGAAACCCAGGATTTTCCTGGTCGATTTTCCGGATGGTTTCCGGATTTACGGGGATCCGTGCGCGGATGCTCGTCCTGGCTTTCTACCCAACCTCGGAATTGCTTGTACCAATCGAACTGCATGGAGCAGCTAAGGCCCAAGAGTCAATTACTGACGAGCAAAGCCGATTACCTGCTACTGGAGAAGGTTGCTGGCCTTGGCTGCAAAACGAGTAAGACCAAAAATTAAGTTCATCCGTGGGCAGCTTTGCAGTCTGCAAGATCGCAGGGGTCTGCTCAAATAAATCTGCTATCGCGGCGGAAGCATTAAGAGCAAATAAGAGCTTTCACTGAAATTAGAACAGGTACCAACCCATGCTGTGGCAGGCTTGTTTCTTAGGTGGCCGGTTGGAATCAGGCGGCCCCTTTCCTTCGAAGTTCTTTTCACCCTCGGGTCTTTTGTGTTCATGTCCGTCTGGGCCTCGACTGGAAGGCCGGCCACTTCCGCCTGGACCTCCTGGTCTACCGCGCGGGTGGCCATGAAAACGACCGTGCTTCGGAAGTCCATCAAAAGGATCACCTTTAAGCTTCTCAAAGGCCTCCCGCTGCTTTTCACTCAAACTACGCAATAGATTTGCATCTCGTTTGGCTCTGATTTTATCAAGCTTTTCTCGCTGCTCTGTCGTAAGCTGCTTGTTGCTTCGCAACGATTGCATGATGGACTCGGACTGCCTCCACTGCATTCGTTGCTCTTCATCGATCCTTTCTCGAAAGGCTTTTAACTCGTCGTCGGACAATCTGACTCGCTTTGCTATGCGGCTGTTGCCAATGGATTCTGGTCCACGATGCTGAGCCCAAATGCCTTCGAGACGATCGATAGTGTCTTCTCGACCATTTTCCGCGAGCAACTCCATCGCTTTCTTGCTCTGCTTTTGAAAGATATCAAGGAGTTTTTCCAGCCTTTCATCGTCGGAAGACAGCTGCATCGCACTCATCACTTCTCGCATGGCCGAATCACGCAATGAGTAAAGCTCGGTCATGGTCTCGTCTGACACTTCCAGCTCCTCACGAACGGAAGCATGCCGGAGCATATCTAAAAGCTCCCTCTCGGGAACTTTCTGCATCATTTCCCGAGTTCGATTGTTGGGGCCGCCTCGCCGCTGATTGGGTGGTTGGGCCAAGAGTGTCGATGCGGCAATCATGAAAAAGGCGCAGCAGAGCCCAGCGATACTGAGGGCTTTTCTTTGCAATCTAGCATTCCGCATGCGACCTCTCCCGATTGACTCCGTCTGGTGTTTGACCGTTTGGAAAAAATGGCTTTGAAAGAGATGAAGTTATTTTCGGCCGAAGTCAGTCGATTCGGCCTTACTTTTTAACACGAAAACGGACGACGAGATTCGCCGTCCGTTGCATTCAAAAAGGATTTTAGCCGGAATCCGTAGGCTTAAAGGGCATCACCGGAAGGGCGACCGCCACCGCCACGACCGCCACGACCGCCACCTTCACCGCCTTGGCCGCCGCGACCTCCTCTTCCACCGCCGGGTCCACCTTGGCCTCCACGACCTCCTCCTTGGCCTCCGCGACCAAATTGCTGCTGTGGAAACTCAAATTCTTCGCCTTTGAGCTCAACCCAATTCTTATAGGCCTTGGAGTCAACTTTCTTGAAAGCTTCCTCAGACTTCTCGCCGGCTTCCTTCATCAGAGCGGTAAACTTCTCACGGATTTCCGTGAAATCGACACCGCCACCTGGTCCGCCACGTCCTCCACGGCCACCTTCACCACCTTCACCGCGTCCTCCGCGTCCGCCTTCGCCGCCTTCACCTGGACGACCACGACCGCCTTCGCCACCTTCACCTGGACGACCACGTCCTCCGCCTTCTCCAGGACGACCTCCGCCTTCTCCAGGACGACCTCCGCCTTCTCCAGGGCGACGACCGCCACCGAATCCAGCGAACATTTCTTCACGAAGCTTATTGCCCTTTTCTTGCATTTCTTCGGAGACCTCCTCGAGGGCTTTCTTGAGCTCTTCCGCCTTACTATCGCTGAGTTCGATTTCTTCTTGGATCATACTGTTCATAGCGGAGCGAACCCCATTTCGCTGAGCATAAAGCCCCATAACCCGCTGCAAACGCTTTGGCTCGAAAACCTCTTCCAAGACGGCTTTCGCTTTCTCTCCAAATTCTTTCAATGCAGTTTCTCGTTCTGACTCACTCATGTCGCGCATTGCATTGCGATCCATACCAACGCTCTCCTTCATTGCTTTGAGCGTTTCCTCATCAATGCCAACTTCATCTTGAACCTCAGGGTTTTCCAATTCACGCATCATCAACAATGCGAGGGCACCGTCCAATTGAGTGCCACCGCGTTGGCCGCCGAAACCTCGCTGACCGCCGAAGGCGCCGCCACCACCAAAAGCACCCCGTTGACCGCCACCACCGGGACCACCACGCTGCCCGCCAGGTCCTCCGCCGCGCTGGCCTCCGCCGGGTTGAGCCAATAGTGCTGGAGCCAAGCAAACGACCAAGGCCAGGCTCATAAGAGTTAAGAAACGAGTCTTCATCAATGCTTCCTCCAAGATAGGGATCGCAACTTTTGGGAACGCCCCAGAACGGGTAGTTGCGTGGATCGAGTAGTCTTATCCAAGCTCTAACCTATAGAACAGTCAAAAGTTCCGATTTTTAGTAAGAATTAGAGGTAACCTTACGTCTTTGACTATTGAGGGTGGAAAAAGACTGGCTTGGGAGCAACATCCAAGACTGCCAAATGCTGCGGACGAACCACAAAGTCTGCCCTCGTTGCCTTTCAAATCCATTTGCGATGCCTATGAAAGCCAGCGTGGCCATGCGAAATTGCAATGGCTCCAATCCCTGGATGGGCTGAAGCTCACATATTTATTTGGCCCCCAACCTGCCTGAGAAGCCTGAAGCGTTGAGTTCCACGAAGCCTGAAACCTCCGAACACAACCTGAATCGTTTCAGCTTGCGCACCGAGGCTCAGTACCTGCCTGGAGTAGGACCTGCCAAAGCACCGTTGCTTGCAAGGCTTGGGATTCGGAGGGCGGCTGACTTAATCTTTCATTTCCCAAGGGCATACGAACTGCCTACGAGCTTGATCGATAGCGAAGATTTCCAACCGAACTTGCGAGTTTCATTCGTCGGCGTTATCCAGGGAATCGACGAACGGAGGACCGAAAGCGGAAAACATTTACTCGGCGCTCAGGTACGTAGCGAAGATGGCAAGGCTAATGTGCGTTTGCTATGGTTCAACCAGCCTTTTCGAAAACGCGATCTCCAGCCCGGCCGTCGGCTGTTGGCAACGGGCGTGCTGAAGTCGACTGTGCTGAATTGGGAAATAGTGCAACCACAAGTTCGCTACTTGGAGGCGGAGGAGCAAGCCGAAACGGAGAACCCGCTTCCGGTCTACCCGCTCACCGATGGGCTCAAACAGTTTCAAATGCGCAGCATGATGCGCAAGTCTTTACCGGATCTTGTGAAGCTTTTGCAAGAGGTCTTGCCCGACTCAGTTCGCGAGCGACTTGGTGTAATTGAAATCCAACAAGCTCTGCAATGGTTGCACTTCCCAGAATCGATGGAGCAAGCCGAGGCTGCATTGCGACGATTCAAGCTGCAAGAACTCTTCGTCTTGCAACTGGCCATCACCTCCCAACGCTTCCAACGTGAGCAAGCTGCTGTTTCACCCGTTTGTGAACCCAGCGGAAAGATCCATGCGCGCATCCTGAATCGCCTTGGCTTCACGCTTACCGGCGATCAACTGCACGCCATTGAAGAAGTTGGGCAGGATATGGCTAAGAGCATACCGATGAACCGCCTCCTACAAGGCGACGTCGGCAGCGGCAAGACGGTAGTTGCCGCGTACGCAATGCTGCTGTGCGTCGCCCATGGCTACCAAGCCGCGCTGATGGCTCCGACGGATGTCTTGGCAAACCAACATGCAAGAACACTCGAAAGAGACTTGAGTAGCAGTCGCGTTCGGGTTGCACTGCTTACCGGTGGCCTGGGACGACGCGATCGTCAAAGTCGATTGGATGAAATCGCAGCGGGAGAAGCCAATCTCATCGTCGGAACACAGGCCCTCCTCTCAGAGCATTTGCAATTCGATAATCTAGGCTTAGTGATTGTGGACGAGCAGCATAAATTCGGCGTCTTGCAACGCGCGAAGCTGCGTGTGGAAGGAGAACAACCACACTACCTTGTCCTGAGCGCGACGCCCATCCCGCGTACGATCGCCATGACCGACTTTGGCGATCTCGACGTGAGCACTATTCGTGAAAAACCACCAGGCCGAGCCGAGGTAAAAAGCTACTTGGCGCAACACGATGAACTCGAATCGTGGTGGCGATTCGTCAAAGGCAAATTGAAGGAAGGGCGACAAGCTTTTGTGATCGCTCCTCGAGTCGGCAAGTCGGCAACGGATGGAATGTCCAGTGACTTCGATCAACAAGGCCGGGCTGATTTCAATGCTTCGCAGCAGGGAAGTTCGGAAAGCGGGCACGCATCCAAGCCTGAGAGCGGCCATGTAGCGACTGCCGAAGGTGTCTTTGCGGAACTTCAATCCGTTTTTCCGGAATATGAAATCGGACTGCTCCACGGCAGATTGCCGAGCGAGGAAAAAGACGCCAACCTTCAAGCATTCGCGCGCGGCGAAGTTGACATTTTGGTAGCGACCACCGTGGTCGAAGTCGGTATCGACGTTCCGAATGCGACCGTGATGACCATCCTTGATGCGAATCGTCTTGGACTCTCTCAATTGCATCAGCTTCGGGGACGAGTTGGACGTGGTTCCTTGCCGGGCTTCGTTTGTGCGGTCGCTTCAACAGGTTGCGACGCGCAGGAACACGAACGTCTGCAAGCCTTCGAATCTAGCAACGACGGTTTCGAACTCGCCGAACTCGATTTGAAACTTCGCGGCCCGGGCGACTTGTTGGGCACCTCCCAAAGTGGACTACCTCCTTTGCGGGTGGCAAATCTTGTCGAAGATCACGATTTGTTGGATTTGGCAAGGCAAGTCTCTAAAGAAACCTGGGAGCTCAGCGAAGGACTTCAGGGAGACGAAAAGGGCGTAGATTGGAGCCCACTACAGCGACAAATGCTTCAGCGCTACGGCGACTTCCTGACTTTGAGCGATATTGGCTAGCGGGATGGTGTCGAGCTGAACGCCCTCGGTGACCAACCTCTCCGGTGGCAATCAAGGCTCGCCGAATCCTCTTTTTGCGAGTACCATGCGTGGCTCGCCCAACTGCTTGATCGCGATTCGCTTGCGAAAAAGTTCCTCGCGAAGCCTTGAAGCATACTCGAGCTGCGGAATTCGCCGGCAACGGACACAAACGCAAGCGACTCCTTCGATAAAGATCGGCACAGGAGTTGCCTCAAACACCCAGTGATCCAAAGACCTAAACTGCCCTACCGAACAAGAATGCCTTACTAGACTGGAAAACGACCCGAATGTCCCTGAGCAATTGGATAAGTGGACGCGTCTTCAAACTCGTCCATGGCAACAACCTAGTTTACAACACTTGCTGGGAAGACCCGCGACTTGACCGAAAGGCATTGGAGTTGACCTCCGAAGATCGAGTTCTGGTCATCACCTCAGCTGGCTGCAACGCCTTGGACTATTCACTTGTTGGCCCAGCCCATGTTCATGCTGTCGACATGAACCCGCGTCAGAATGCATTGCTGGAACTCAAGATGGCTGGCATCCGTGAACTCCAATATGAAGATTTTTATCGCATCTTTGGCGACGGCCATCATCCTGCTGCAGCGGCCATCTATCGCGACAAACTTCGCGCTGGCATGTCGGATTGGGCCAAGAGCTATTGGGACAAGCAGATCAAGTTTTTCGATAATAAGAAACGGACGTTTTACTACCGAGGCACTTCCGGTGCGTTTGCGAGGGGCATTCGCTTCTACATCGACAAAGTTGCCAAGCTGCGGCCTGAAGTCAACGTGTTACTCGAGTGTAAGACAGTTGAAGAACAGAAGGAAGTCTTCGAAAAGATTCGTGACCGATTTTGGTCGCGGACAATGAAATTTACGCTGAATCGCGACTCTACGCTTTCGATGCTGGGCGTTCCGAAGGCTCAAAGGCAGCAAATCGACAAACAATACCCGGGCGGCATTTTGAGCTTTATCCAAGATTCGATGGAAGCCGTTTTTGCCAAACTCCCTCTCCATGAAAACTATTTTTGGCGAGTCTACATTACTGGAAGCTACAGTCCGCAATGTTGCCCCGAGTACCTGAAGCCAGACAACTTCCAGACATTGAAGGATCGCAAGATGGAGGGAGTTTCGGTGCATACGGATAGCGTGCAAGGCTTCCTCGAAAAGTCCGACAAGCAAATCTCGCGTTTCATCTTACTCGACCACATGGATTGGCTCTCGGAGCATCTATTCCCGATGCTCGAGCTCGAATGGCAAGCCATTTTGGACAAAGCGACCGACTCCGCAAGAATCCTTTGGCGCAGCGGCGGCTTGAAGACAGATTTCATTGAGCGTGTTCAGGTCATGAAGGATGGTCAGCAAATCTATCTACCGGAACTGTTGCAGTACCACGAGGAGAAAGCTGCGGAGCTCCACGAATTAGATCGAGTGCATACCTACGGTAGCTTCTACATCGCCGATCTTGCCGCATAAATTAAACGCAGCGCGACTAACTCGGAACATCTCAGCATGGCCCTACTGTCCGACCTTAAGATTCTCTACCACTTGGCATTGCGTCCGGTGCGCGGCAAAGACCACGCAGCGAGGATGGAGAATTTCTATTCTGGGCAAGCCGAAGCCTATGACGATTTTCGGAAACGACTTTTGCATGGACGCGAAGAACTCTTCCAAAAAATCGAATTTCCCGAGGGCGGAACCTGGGTGGACCTAGGGGGTGGCACTGGTGCCAACATGGAGTTTATTGCCGACAAGGTACCGCAATTGGGTAAGGGTTATGTAGTCGATTTAGCCTCTTCGTTACTGCAAGTCGCGTCCGACCGCTTTAAAAAGAACAAGTGGTCCCATGTCGAGGCCGTCGAGGCGGATGCTACAACGTGGCAGCCTGAGCAAAAAGTCGACGTGGTTACCTTTTCCTACTCGCTCACGATGATTCCGGATTGGTTTGCTGCGGTCGAAAACGCACTCCGCATGCTCAAGCCGGGAGGCCAGATTGGCGTGGTTGACTTCTATGTAGCCAGAAAACATGCTGCAGAGGACTTAGCCAAACACCGTTGGTTTACACGTACTTTCTGGCCAACCTGGTTCGCATCGGACAATGTTTTCCCTTCCCCCGATCATCTACCATTCTTGCTGGGACATTTTGAAAAAGTCTGGCTGAACGAAGCACGCTCCAAGGTGCCCTACATTCCTTTCATTCGCACGCCCTTCTATCAATTCATTGGCCGCAGCGAACCGGAATGATTATTACGAAGTTGATTCCGATTGGCTTGCCAGTGATCAAAAGAGACTCGACTGCGTGACACCCAACCTAAAACCCCACCCTTTGCAAAACAAAGACCTCCACACGAGTGGATAACGTACCCGCGCATCCGAATTTAGCATTAGAAAAAAATGCTTAATAAGGCTGGCCGACACTCTCGCACAAGAATTCCATGAGCGGACGCGCAGCCTTGATCAACTTCGTTGTTTGTGAAATCAGCTGGGGACTCTGAACCTCAGCTTGACTCAAATTCGTCATTGCAACAAAGCTTTTCAGTCGCAAGTCGTCAATCATTGGATGATCTTTTGCAAATCCTCGTGGCGCGGTTTTCAAACGGTCATCGAAAAGCTCGAACGACTGCCGAAACCCCTTTCGCTGGAGAAGCCGTGACCACCGTTTAGGGGAATCTTCGATCAACAACCGGATCATTCTGATTGCATCGGAGGGAGGTTTCCACATACCTGCACCAAGAAAGCACTGCTCCGAATCAATGTGCATATAAATACCTGGCGCGTGTACGTCACGACCCGATTGGTGCCTGAATTGAATCCCAATATTCGTTTTGTAGGGCGTCTTTTCCTTGGAAAAACGCGTATCACGGTAAATACGCATCAAAGAACCCCCTGTCTTCCTTGCGTCGGCAACCAATAGTGGGGCTGTCGTAGAAAGGACAGGCTGCATTGCATTGATAAATGACAAAGCCGGGTTAAGGAAGAAATCTTCGTAGTGTCCCCGATTGTTCTGGAACCAATCTCGATTGTTGTTTCGCTCTAACGAACGAAGGAACCGAAATGTAGCTTTTGGGAATCCCTCAAAAGTGGCAGTGTTTTCCGCTAATGTATTTTTTTTCGCTCTCGCCATCGTTTTCTTCACTTTCGATAGTTCTTTTGAGTGTTCGCGCACACTGCAAAGTGGTGCATCAAACTGCGTCTTAGGTTCAATTGATTTCAAAAACTCAAATTCCGCGTCGCAACGTACTGTCAAAAAAATTATTTCAGCTACAATGCGGCAGAATTGAAGAGAAAATCGCCACTTCAACGATTGGGTGGCGTCACTTAAATGATTAAGTGTTCCTATTTTATTGTTTTGCGGAGGGAGGTATTCGATGCCCCGCAAGGTAAAAGGTTATTCCCGAGTTGATTCCGGGGAAGCACACGGCTGGTTGGTTCGTATCAAACGTGGTGATGTAAAACGCTCTAAGTTTGTTTCGGATTCAACCCATGGAGGTAAGAAGAAGTCGAAAGCCGTTGCTGAGAAAGTCTACCAGGAGTGGGCAGACGAACTTCCGGAACCAGACACGGCGGAAGACAAGCTCGGAAAGCGTAACCAGTCTGGAGTTGTAGGTGTTCACTATTCTTACGATGTGGACGCACGATATCCAAATTGCGCTTACGAGTACTATATCGCGTCTTGGAAGACCGAAGATGGACGTCGTCAAAACGTCCGTTTTGCGATCAGCAAATGGGGCAAAAAGGTAGCTTTCGAGCTAGCTTGCATCGCTCGCGCTGAACGCACCACAGACCGCGAAAAGGTTCAAAAGCTCCACGAAAAGGGCTACAAGGGCAAGAAGGCCGCTGCACCTAAGAAAGCAGCTACCAAGAAGGCCGCTGCGAAGAAAGCTGCTCCTAAGAAGGCAGCCAAGAAAGCAGCTCCAAAGAAAAAGGTAGCCAAGAAAGCGGCTCCTAAGAAGACGGCAGCTGCAAAGAAAAAAGCGGCTCCCAAGAAGAAGGTAGCTAAGAAAAAGAAGAAGCGCTAATAGAGTAGGACCCCCGTCGACTAGGAGACCCTGTACGAATCCATGAATTCGGCGGGCTCCCCCCTCCAACAACGCTTGTCAATTC